>CAYMZL010000058.1:0-9253 GCA_964394825.1 uncultured Dehalococcoidia bacterium
CTTGCCTGGAGCCCTCTCGCGATATCCAACTCTCCAGCCAACATGGCCTCTACCACTATCTCGGGTATGCTCTCCTCTAGGTCAATTCTTTCGTAGGCTGCTCCTGTTACCAACGTCCTCCTCCTTACCCTTCAATCCCGTAGTTTCTCGAAATCGTTCCATGAGCACTAAGCGAATGAAGGTTGCGCGGTCACACCCCCGGGCCGTAGCCTCTCGGTCAATCTGTCGGACTACCGCGACTGGCAAATGACTGGAAACCTTAATGTTGCCTTCCCGGCCACCGATTGGTTTACGGGGCATTAAAGGCACCTAACAGGACTTATGTTAAGTCCATTATACTATACGATGGGCGTGTTTGGGGATTCCGGTAGCCAGGAAATACGCCTCTCTAGGCCACCTATCTCACCGACATTCGGGAACCGGTGGCTAGAGCCTGTGCCTGGCAGACCAATATGGACAGCATAGCATGAACACGAACCTTAAAACGTCCACGGACGTTGATGTGGATCAAGCGGCGATGCGCCTTGAGCCGTCCGTTCAGCCGCTCGATGCTGTTCCGCTGGTTATAGATGGCTTTCCAAGCCTTAGTCTTGACAGTCCTCTTGGTGGCTCTTTTATGAGCGGCGTTGGGGTCGATTATTGGTTCGGCCCAGTACTGGCGGATGATGTACGACGGATGGGGTCGCTGGAGTAAACGGCGTCGGCGATAACATACCCGGGGTGAAACTTGCTCTGTAGCCCCCACCAAACCCCTATGCTACAATCTGACTTGCCGACATCGTGCCCTCACCAGCTAGATCACGCCTGATATCTGGCCGTCGGGCCCTCTTTCTACCGCTCCCTAGCCAGTCATTTTGAAGGTGCCGCGCGTGTCTTCTTCTACTTCTGAAAACCGGGACGACTACCGGAAAAAGGTCTATACCAAGTTCGGCGACGGCGGCGAGACCAGCCTACTCTACGGAGGCCGGATCTCCAAGAATAGCCCCAATACCGAGGCCTACGGCATCACCGACGAGGCCGTTTCCGTCATGGGGCTGGCCCGGGCCATGACCAGCGACCAGCGGGTGAACGACCTGCTGCGCGACCTCCAGAGGGAACTGTTCACCATCGCCGCCGAGCTGGCCACCGATCCGGACAAGTACGAGTTGTTCCAGCGGCATTTCAAGCCGGTGACCGAAGAGATGGTGACGAATCTGGAGAAGGCCATCGACTCCTTGGAAGAGGAGTTCGAGATGCCCAAGGTGTTCATCCTGCCCGGCGGGTCCCAGGCCTCAGCCGCCATCGACCTGGCCCGCTGCGTGATCCGCACCGCCGAGCGCCGGGTGGTGGCCATGAACGAGCAGGACCTGCTCACCAACAGCCTAATCATGACCTATCTGAACCGGCTGGGCGACCTGCTGTTCGTCCTGGCCCGGTACGAAGACCGGGAACTGCCCATCGAGCGGGCCACGTGAAATGAAACTGGTGGTTATCGATTACGATTCGGGCAACCTGCGCAGCGTTTCGCGGGCGTTGGAATCCCAAGGGGTGACCCCCCTAGTCACCGGCGACGCAGCGGAGTTTGACCACGCCGACGCCGTGGTATTTCCCGGCGTGGGCTCAGGGCCAGCAGCCATGGACGCCTTGAACCAGCGGAACTTGGTGGGGCCCATACGGGACTACATCGCCTCTGGAAGGCCATTCTTGGGCGTCTGCCTCGGCCTGCAACTGCTCATGGACCGGACCGAGGAAGGAGACAAGCCCTGCCTGGGCGTGGTGCCAGGCAACGCCAAGCTGCTACCGCCGGGCCTGAAAGTGCCCCACATGGGTTGGAACAGCGTCCGGTTCAATAGTGAACACCCGGTGCTGGCCGGCATCCCGCAGGACAGCTATTTCTACTTCGTGCACAGCTACTACGCCGCACCGGAAGACCCGGCCGGCGTCAGCGGCACAACCGAATACGGCATCCCCTTCTGCAGCGTCTACGCCAAGGACAACCTGGTCGCCACCCAGTTCCACCCGGAGAAGAGCGGCCCGGCCGGGCTGCAACTCTACAAGAACTTTATCGGACTGGCGGGCCGGGGCCTGGCGTCCGGTAAGCCGTCCGCCGCCAACTGAGGCCCATTCGGGGTTCCCACAGGACTATTCCATGGAAGTTATTCCCGCCATCGATCTGAAAGACGGCCGTTGCGTGCGGCTGTTTCAGGGCGACTTTGATCAGGAGACCGTGTTCTCCGACGACCCATTGGCCACGGCCCTGTCCTGGCAGGAGCAGGGCGGCCGCCGGCTGCACCTGGTCGACCTGGACGGTGCGGTCCAAGGAAAACCGGCCCACCTGGAAGTTATCGGAGCCATCGTCCGCGGTCTGGACATACCGGTACAGGTGGGTGGCGGAATCAGAGACCTGGCGGCCGCCGAGGCCTGGCTCGACGCCGGGGCCGACCGGGTGGTGATCGGCACCGCAGCGGTGCGCGACCCGGACATGGTGCAAGAGGTCTGCCGGAAGCACGGCAGCGAACGGGTGGTGGTGTCGGTGGACGCCAAGGACGGGTTGGTGGCGCTGCAGGGATGGACCGAGGCCAGCGCCGTTACGGTGCTGGAACTGGCCCAGCGGATGGCCCAGATCGGCGTTGTTCGGCTGCTCTACACCGATATCTCCAGGGACGGCGCGCTGACCGGCCCCGATTATCCGACCAACGCTCAGTTAGTCAGAGAAACAGGTTTGGCGGTGCTGGCGTCGGGAGGCGTCGCTTCCATCGAGCACATCAAAGAGTTGCTGCCGACGGGGGTTGAAGGGGTGATCGTGGGGCGGGCCCTATATACCGGGGCGGTCGATCTTGCCGAGGCCGCCGCCGCCGTGGCCTAACCGGCGGTCGTTTGACTGGACGGGTGGGTCTGGGTTTCGGGTTTGTCCGGTCCTCTGAAGCGGGCGGCTAGGCGCTCTTCCGCATGGGTTAACCAATCGTCCCGGAGGACCTCCATGAGTATGAAGTCATGGGCCATGCGCCGCACGGGCTTCAACGGCTCGAATCCGCTATTGCAGAAACTCCGCTGGGCGCGTTTGTTCCACTCCAACGTGTGCAGGTAGACCCGCTTCAGGTTGCGGGTGGTGAAAAGATGGTCGAGCAACGTGGTCACCGCATCATAGCCGTACCCGTCGCTCCAGTAGTCACGGTCTCCGATGACGATCCCCAGTTCGGCCTCCAAGTTGACCGTATCCAGGTCGTAGTACATGCAGTTGCCGATGAACTTGCCGTCCAGGGTCTCGCTGGCCAGGGTGTCGATGGAAAAATGGTGGGAACCGGGAGTGGGGTACTTCAACTGGTCTTCAAACAGCTTCATGTAGCGCTCGAAGGACATGGTGAGGGGGATGGCGGCGTCCAGGCGGGCCAATTCCGGGTCGCTGCGCCATTGGTAGTCCTTCTCGGCGTCTTCGACCCGCTTGTCGCGCAAGATTATTCTACCGCCCCTTAACTCCGGCATCGGTTTAGACCTTCTCTCCCCCCGACGAGTCGGGGCCATCGCTCTCGGCGATCAGGTCAAACGCCCGTTGCAGCACGTTTACCTCATTGGTGTAGGCCAGGGATTTGAGCGCGTCTTCGGCGTTGAACCATTTAACAACGTCAAATTCCGGGTCGTGCTGGTCCGTGTCGCCGCCCACCGCAACCATCAGGTAGAAATGCACCGTCTTGTGGTAACGGACGTCCTTTCCCCGGTCGGCAAACCAGTAGTCGATGCTTCCCAGCGGGCTGTCGATCTCGACCTCCAGACCGGTCTCCTCACGGACCTCCCGTAAAGCGGTCTGCTCCAGCGTCTCGCCGGGGTCTGGAGTACCCTTGGCCAGGCTCCAGCGCACGGGCTGGAGACGGCCGCAGAGCACAGTCTCCAACTGGCCGCCGTTCCTCCGGTAAACAACGCCTCCAGCCGAAACCGGGGATTCAACCCGGGACTTGGCTTTCATATCAATGTGTCCTTCCGTGTGACAACGCCCCCACTCTAACCCCGATTAATCGGGGAACTAGTCCCTTCCCCTTCGCAAGGGGGGAGGTTAGGATGGGGGTGTTATATTCGTCAATTTTATCTAGATGGGGCGCTAGTACCAACCGGACTGGGGTCACGTTAACGCCCTCCGCCGATGGCCGGGATGAAGTGGACCTCGCTGTTCTCGCCAACCTTCTCCAGCAGACCCATGACGGCCACGTCGCCATCGATGGCGACCGCCAGATTGGACCGGAGCGCGCCGTCTTCGACCAGCCGGTCCTTGATGCCAGGGTACAACTCTTCCAGCCGCTCAATGACCTGGCGGACGCTCCGGGCGTCGCAATCGACCTGCTTGGCGCCTGCCGTTAGGGATTGGAGCATGGTTGGGATGAATATCGTGGCCAATTTCCAGGCTCCTTTACCAGGTGTGGCGGCCGGGCTAAGTCCGCCATATCCAGGTTCCGATATGGCGCGGGGGTTGTCAACCCCAATCAGGACCTGGCCAGGCGCAGATTTACCCCGTTCTTGGTGAGCCCTCGACCTCCGGTCGGAGCTCAGGATGAGCGGTTTTGTGTCGTCGTTGTCATCCGTCAAAAAAAGACCCCCCTGCCTGGCAGCTACGCAAAGCAGGGCGGTCTTGGTGCCAATGGTCAGCCGATCGGGTTAGCTGGCGCCGTTCTCCCAGCCGGCCTCCAATATCCTGCCTGGGGTGATGGGCAGGTTGCGCATGCGGTGACCCGTCGCCGCGTGGACAGCGTTGCCGATGGCCGCCATCGGCGGGACGATCGAGGCTTCGCCCACTCCGCGCACTCCGTAGGGATGGCCGGGGTTGGCTACCTCGACGATCACGGTGTCGATCATCGGCAGGTCCAACGTGGTGGGCATGCGGTAGTCCAGGAACGTGGGGTTCAGCATCTTGCCCGTCTGATCGAAGAAATACTCCTCGTTCAAGGCCCAGCCGATGCCTTGGACCGCCCCACCCTGCATCTGTCCCTCGACATAGCTTGGGTGGACCGCCTTGCCCGCGTCCTGAATCGCCGTGAACCGGGTGATGTCCGTCTTGCCGGTGTCCGGGTCCACGGCCACGTCCACCAGATGCACGGCATAGCCGTTGCCCTCTCCGGTGGGGTCCACGTTGGAGCGGCCCGAGATGGCGCCGCCGGTGGTGGCCAATTGACGCGCCAGGTCCTTGAAGGAGAACTTCAGCTCTTCGTCGGACTTGTGGCTTACCACGCCGTTCACGTATTCAATGTCGTCTTCGGAGGTGTCCCAGATCTTGGCGGCCCGGGAGATCATCTGATCCTTGACATCCTCGGCCGCGCCGATGGCCGCCAGGCCGGTGGCGAAGGACGTCCGGCTGCCGCCGGTGATGAAGGTGTAGCCGATGGAGTCGGTGTCCACCACCGTGGGTTTCACGTCTTCATAGGCAATACCCAGGGTCTCTGCGGTCTGTTGGGCGATGGAGGCCCTGGTGCCGCCGATGTCCACCGAGCCCATGATCAGGCTGACGACCCCGTCGAAATTGACGGTCATCACCACGCTGGACTGGAAGCCACGGTTGGGCCAGTAGCCGCAGGCCACGCCCCGGCCCATGCCCCGGCCATCAGCGCCGCCTTTGAGCTTGGCTTTGTAATGGTCATGGTTGCGGGCGGCCTCGAGACATTCGACCAGACCGATGCGCCGGGCCACCAGACCTTCGATACGCCGGGTGCCCTCTTTGGCCGCGTTCAACAGGCGGAACTCGATGGGGTCGAGGTCCAACTGTCCGCAGATCTCGTCGATCAGCGATTCGACGCCGAAGGCCGCCTGGGGCGAACCGGGGGCGCGGTAGGCGGCGGTCTTGGGTTTGTTGACCACCACGTCGTAGCCGTCAACCTTCCCGTTCTCCACGTCGTAGCAGGCGAAGGCGCAGACGATGGCCTGCATCGCCGGCGAACCGGGGTAGGCGCCGGCCTCCATGGCTATCTCGGTCTCGACGGCCGTCATCTTCCCGTTGCTCTTGACGCCGATCTTGACCCGCATCCACGAAGCAGGGGCCGGGCCTGACGCCTCGAACACTTCAGACCGGGTCATCAGGGCCTTTACGGGGACGCCGGCCTTCTTGGAAAGGAGCGCGGCGATGGCGTCCAGGTAGGCGGTGATCTTGCCGCCGAAGCCGCCGCCGATCTCCATGGGCGTGACCTTGACCTGGGACACCGGCAGCCGCAGCACGCTGGCAACGGTGCCGCGCACCTGGAATGTTCCCTGGGTGCTGGTCCAGAGGTTCAGTTGGCCATCGGAATTCCAAAAGGCGGTGGTGTTATGGGGCTCGATATAGCCCTGGTGGACGGTGGCGGTGGTGTATTCCCGTTCCAGCACCAGGTCGGCTTCGGCGAATCCCTTATCGATGTCGCCGGTGGCGTAGCTCATGTGGGCGGCGATATTGCTGGGTTTGTCCGAAGTCTCGCCCATGTCGTTGGTCCGCAGGTCTTCGTGCACCAACGGAGCGCCGTCCTTCATGGCGTCGCGGACGTCCACCGCCGATTCCAAGACCTCGTAGTCAACCTGGACCAAAGCCAACGCCGACTCGGCCACGTGACCGTTCACCGCCGCTATCGCAGCGATGGGATGGCCCTTAAACAGCACTTTGTCGCTGGCCAGCAGGTGGTCCGATGCGAATTTAAGTGCGGTGTACTCCCCGCCCAATTCCTCTTTGGATAGTGAAGCAAAGGGCAGGTCCTTCGCCGTGACCACCGCCCTAACGCCGGGGAAGGCCTCGGCCTTGCTGGTGTCGATGGATCTGATCCGGGCGTGGGGATGGGGACTGCGCAGCACCTTCGCCTGAAGCGTCCCGGTCAGATTGGTGTCAGCCCCGTATTGGGCGCGTCCGGTGACCTTGTCTACCCCATCGGGGCGCACCGGGCGCTTGCCGACAACGTTAAATTCGACTTCCGAGAGAACTTGGTTTGAGGTCATGTTTCAAATACCCCCATAAATTAAAACCGGAGCCATACGGCTCCGGTTGAATGCCACCGGTGGGCGCCGGTTATTTGGCCTTGCTTACCTGCAGCACGGCCCGGATGATTTTGTCGTAGCCGGTGCAGCGGCATAGGTTGCCCGCCAACCAGTGGCGGATACGGCCCTCGTCGGCGTCGGGCTCCTGGTCCAGCAGGGCCTTGGAGGCCAGCAGGAAACCAGGGGTGCAGATGCCGCACTGTAGGGCGGCGTTCTCCAAGTAGGACTGTTGCAGCGGGTGCAGGCCCTCGGGAGAAGCCATGCCCTCGATGGTGGTGATGTCACTGCCCTGGACCTCCACACCGAGGACCAGGCACGAATCGACGATCCTGCCGTCCAATATAACGGTGCAGGCGCCGCAGTTTCCGTCGTTGCACCCCTCTTTGGTGCCGGTCATGCCCAGGACGTCCCGCAGGACTTCCAACAGGCTCTGGCGAGGCTCGCACAGGAAGTTGATCTCCTCGCCGTTTATGGTTGTTTGTACGTGGGTTACGGTGGCCATGTTAACCTCCCCTGGCCCGTTCGATGGCGCTGTTCAAGGTGCGGCGGGTCAATACACCGATCAGGTGGATCCGCTGGCGGATGGTCCCGCGCATATCGTCGATTGGTTTGGCGGCGGCCATGGCTAACTCTGAAGCCTGTTGAATGGCCTCGTCGGATACGGCCTTGCCGGCCAGGCTGTCGCCTGCTTCCTTGGCGAACACCGGGGTGGGCGCCACGGATGCCAGGGCGATGCGGGCCGAGACGAAGTTCTGGCCCGAGGCGTCCAGCACGACGCTGGAACCGACTCCGGCAACGGCGATGTCCATCTCGTTTCTGGGAATGAAGCGCTGGTATGTGGCTCCCGAATTGGCCTGGGGCGCCGGGAAGGAGATCGAGACCAGCATCTCCCCTTTCTGGAGGGCGTTCTGACCGGGTGCGGTGCAGAAATCCTCGGCCGGCATTTCACGGGTCCCATTGGGCCCGGCGATGTTGCAAACGCCACCCAAGACGATCACCGCCGGGATGGAGTCGCCGCTGGGGGCCGCGTTGCAAACGTTACCGCCGATGCTGGCCCGGCCCTGGATCTGGATTCCGCCGATCAACCAGGCGGTGTCGATCAGTCCAGGGTAGGCCGCGGCCAGGGCCTTGTCCTCGTAGATCTTGTAACAGGGCACCGCCGCTCCCAATGTCAGCCCTTTGGAGGCGTCATAGGAGATGGCATTCAATTCCGGGATGCTCTTGACATCCACCACTACGGAGGGAGTCCGGCGTCCGGCGCGCATCTGCACCAGAATATCGGTGCCGCCGGCTATCATCCGGGCCTTGTCTCCATTGGAAGCCAGGACCTTTACGGCTTCCTCGATGCTACTCGGTGTTACGAATTCAAACGGTTCCAATTAGGCACCTCCTGCGCCGGGGATTATAGCATCACTGGACACACGGTCAAGCTGTGAAATACAATTCCGCCGCTGGCCCCAGCCTACTAAACCTCCAACTCCAAAAGTTAGACTATTCAGGTTTCGCAGACACGTGTATCATTCGGAGTGTTCATTCTATTGAGGAGGATCGTCCGATGGCACAGACAAAAACTCCCTACCGGATCAAGGCCAAATGGCTGGAGACCTGCAACTGCGACCCCGGTTGCAACTGCAACTTCGGAGGTTTCCCAGACCACGGTTCCTGTGAAGCCCTGATTGGGATTGCCGTGGACGAAGGAAAGATCGGCGATGTCGATCTGTCGGGCGTGAAGGCGGTTTTGGCCATCAAATGGCCCAAGGCCATTCATGAGGGCAACGGGGCCGCCGCGATCTTCATCGACGAGTCGGCCAGCCAGGACCAGGTGGGCGGCCTGGCGACCATCCTCACCGGCCAGGCCGGCGGGATGCCTTGGGAGATCTTGGCCACCACTCTCACCTCCCTGGACGGTCCCAACTTGGTGCCCATCAAGATGGACGTGAACGGCCGCAGCAGTGGGTTCAGCATCGACGGAATCTTGGAAGCCAAAATGACCCCTCTAATCAACCCGGTAACCGGCGAAGAGAATGAGGTCCACATAGTCTTCCCCAGCGGCGGTCTGATATGGAATGACGGCGACAGCGCAACCACCTCGGTGATGAAGGTCGACCATGGAGCCATCAAATTCGACCACACCGGCCAGAACGGCATCTTCGCATCCGTCGATTGGTCGAATCAGTAAAGCCACTCTATCTCCCGTTCCAACCACCTAGACGCATAGAAAGGGGGCCGCGTTCCCTGCGGCCTCCCTTTGCCACTCACCCCGATGCAGACCTCCACACCCATCGAAACACTCCTGAAG
>CAYMZL010000059.1:0-9245 GCA_964394825.1 uncultured Dehalococcoidia bacterium
TTGTACTTCTGTGACAGGATCTGCTAAGGTGTGCTTATCGGTTTGTTTTGGGTTCTCAAGATAACCGATGGCATCGCGAAACTGTTCTTAAGCAACGCGCCCCGGCACCAACTGTTCAGCCATGCGATGGACGAGGGCATTGTTCTGCTGCGGAAGGACGGTATGATGAAGGTGCAACAAAACTTGACCACTCCATACGAAGTGATGCGAGTGATGTTCAGCCTGGAATAACCCGCCATGTTCTATAAATACGTCGCTTATACGCTGGAAGACGGACTGATCAAGGGTCAGATTGAAGCGGACACCGAAGGCGAAGCCAGGAGCGAGGTGGTCCGCCACGGATACAAGGTCCTTCGGATCAAGCCCTCCCGTTCCATCCCCGCCCTGGAGGAGATGTTCCCCTCCTTATTCAAAGTGAGTACCGGCCAGTTGGTCCGGTTCTCCCGCCAGTTGGCCACAATGGCACGGGGCGGCAGCAGCCTGCAGCGGGCCCTGGAGATGCTGGAGGGCGAAACCAACAACCGGGTGATGAGGCGGGTGTTGGGCAGCGTCCGTAAGACCATTGACCAAGGTGGCAGCCTCTCTGCCGCATTTGCCCAGTTTCCCAAAGTGTTCAGCACCCGGTACACCTCCGTGGTGGAGGTGGGAGAACACACCGGGAACCTGGCCGAATCTCTGGAACAGTTGGCCGACGCCCTTGACCGGGAGCACGAGGCGGTCCAGAAATTCAAGCGGACCATGATGATGCCGGCCTTCACCATGGGAGCGTCGATCGCGATGCTGGTCCTGATGATGACGGTGATGCTGCCTCCCCTTCTGGAAGCCTTTGAAAGCCGGGGCACGGACGTTCCGTTAATCACCAGGATCGCCATGGCGATCATCGGCGGGATCCAGGACAATCTGATCTACATCGGGGCGGTGATCTTGATATCGGCTGTGACCATCGCCGCGGTACGCCGCATACCAAGCACGCAATACGCCCTGCACCTTTTGATGACCCGCCTGCCGGTCTTCGGAGAACTGTTGGTGACCAAAGAGATGGCCCAGTTCTCCCGCACCAATGCCATGCTGCTCGAGGCCGGAGTGCCACTGGCCAGGTCTCTTCCTTTGGCCATCAGCGGCTGCAAGAACCTGGCCCTGCTGCGCGCTTTCAACGCCGGAGAAGAGAGCCTGATGAGCGGCCACGGGTTCGCATCGGCGGTGGGGCGTTATCCGGTGATGCCCAGGCTGTGGGTGGAGTTGGTCGCAGTCGGAGAGGAGAACAACGTTATGGGAAGGACCCTTACCGACCTCGCCACCTCCTACGAGAAAGAGGTGGATAACCGTCTGGGCTCACTCATATCCATGTTGGAACCAGCGTCCACAATGGTGGTCGGTGGGGTGGTCTTGTTTATGGCCCTCTCCATGTTCCTGCCCATCTATTCCGGCATGGAGGACCTGGGTTAGCCGCCTTATCAGCCAGGCTGAACACTCGGCTGCCCGGATAAGACTCTAAGACTCATGGAAAGAGTGATTCATCAATTCCGGCAGACGATCGCCGCCGCCCGGCCGTGGGTTGTCGCCGCCATTATCATGGCGGCGGGCCTATCTCTGTACTTCGCCGCTCAAGGAGTGCGGTATTGGCAAGCCTCCGGGAACAACTCGTCCGTGAGAGACCAGATCGGCCGCCTGGAGCGGGCCACCGGGCCGCAGCTAGAGGGCGCTGCGGAGCAGGAGGCCCGGTCGGAGGCCACGAAGCTCCGACTGGAAAACCTGCACCGGCTGTTTGATTACCCAGCCACGGACACCCTGATGTCCATCGTGTCGGAAATCGCCGGGGACGTCGGCCTTGACCTGGTATCGATGACGGCGGAAGAGGTTAAGGTCGAACCTCGGGGAGCCCTTCAATACCACGTCCGGCCCATCTTCGTGATCATGGACGGACCCACCGCCAGGGTTCAGGAGTTCCTCGCCATCCTCTATGACCGGGTGCCGGTGGTAATGGCATCCAACGCCAAGATGGTGAACCTGGACACCATACCCTCAACCCAGCTTCAGCTCCGGTTCTACCTGTCTCCAGAACCGATACCTGAGGAAGGCGAGGATACCTCTGGGTGATTGGTCTTAGCCGATGATCATTGGGCACACATTGAACGGCGCAATCCGCACTACCTACCTAGGCGTCACTTTTCCATTTTATGCCGCCGGCCGGATGCTGTACCGGGGCGCCCACGGAATCGTTCGGGCGGTCTGGCGGGTCTACGCCGCAACTAGAGACGCAATCGTAGCCGGTATACAAGCAACTGGACGCGGCATCCGAAGCGCGGTTCATGCCGCCGGCCGGATGCTGTACGAGGGCGCCCACGGGATCGTTCTGGCGATCTGGTGGGTCTATACCACGATAAAAGACGGAATCGCAGCCGGTATTCTAGCCATCGGCCGCGGCATACGATGGACGGTTCTCGGGATCGGCTCCGCAGTTGCCTTGGTCTTTAGGTCTGTGAACAACGCGGTAACCAAGACCCTGCATATGATAGCGGTTGGAATCTTGTCCGTAGGGCGGGCTATCCGGAGATCTATGGGCTGGACCCGGCATATGATTGCCGCCGGGGCTATATTCGCCGCCAGGCTGGCAACGATGCCCTTTGTCGCCATCTACCGCGCCACCGGGAGCTTGGCCAGGCGTGCCGGCATCTTCATCGGCGCAAGATACCGGGCCTTCGTCTTCAGATTGGCATCCACCACCATGACCCTCAGCCTGGAAGACGGCCACGCCCGTTTGCTGGTTCTAAAGGGAGACCGGATCATCGCCTGGCGTTCCGGCCAGATCGCCGAGCCGCCGGAAGAACCGGCCGCAGTCCCGGAAGCCACAACTGAGCTCCGACCGGAGGTCGCGAGTCTCGATGAAATCGGACCTGAAATAAGGGCCAAGGCGCTTGTTTTCAACCCCTTAGAATCGCTGCTTGAAGGTCTGCCCGCCCGCAGCAAGCAGGTAATCACCGACCTGCCGTTGTACGTCCCACTGCTGCGGCATATTCCCCTTCCCGATGTTAAAGGCCGTTATCTGAAGGAGATCGTCACCGCCGAAGTGCTGGACTCCGTTCCGTTCGCACCAGACGAGGTGGACATACGGTGGCGGATCGAACAGGGAGACGGCATCAAAGAAGCCTCGGTTATCGCGGTTCCCAGAGACCGCATGAACGGCCAGGTCAGAATGGTTCGCGACTCCCAACTCGCCCCTTCGGCCGTCTACTCCAAGGCCGCCTCGTTGGCCACCGCCGTGGCGCTCCCGGACGTTTTTATCCTACACATGACCAAGGCTCAGACAGCAGTGGTGCTGGTGCGCGGGGGCATCCCCAGGATCGTTCACCGGCTTGAACTGCCGAGGGACATCACAGAGCAGGCGGAAGCCGTCGCCATGGGTGTGGGACAGGTCGCCGGATACCACCGTTCGCAACGCCCTGAAGACGACGTAGGGAATCTGCCAGTTGTAGTCACCGGCGAGGTCAATCAGGTGAAGGAGTTGGTGGGGCTGCTGGCTACGACCCTAGACCGCCCGGTCCACCCATTTGAGCCCGCCCTGAAGTGCCCTGAAGGGTTCGAACCCGCCGAATACGCCTCCAATATCGGCCTATTTCTGGCTTCCCGGTCCAAGGAATCAGCCAAGGTGATCGCGGCGCAGAACGTGCTGCCCGAGCACTATCGGCCCAGGCCGCTTCCCGTGGTGCCGGCGGCCGTTTTCGCCGGACTGCTGGCCTTGGTGTTCCTGGCGTTCAACCTCACCGGATGGGTTTCAGGCGTGGCTGGAGAACTAAACTCATTGAACGCCAAATTGGATATCAGAGAGGGCCAAGCCCGTGAGTACCGCCTGTCGATCGCAAGGCAGAGCGTCATCGACCAACGGATCGCCGATGCGGACCTTGAGGCCGTAGACCTGGAGGCCAACCTGCTGTTGCTGGAACGGGAGATGGAAATTTTGTTGTCCCGGATCAGCAACATCACCGGCGCCGCCGATTCGTCGAATGTGGAACTGTCCCGGTTGACGCCCATACCGGAAGGGTTCTCCGTGTCCGGCACCGCGGATAGCTACTCAGACGTGCTGGGATACGCCGCGTTGATTCGGTCTTCGCCCAACTTCGAGGACGCAACGGTCCTTCAAGTAGCCGACTCCACCGGAGCGCGGTTGGGATTCACCGTCGTGTTAACCATACCCACGCCCGAAGGGGAGGATGTTGAATAAACGGAAATACCGGTCCAGAGCCCTTGAAACGGGCCTGAAACTGGTCCTTCCCGTCGGCGATCTTGCCCGTCAAACGCGCTGAACCCCTTTGGTCCTGGGCTTACCAAAATACCGGCTTGAACTTAAATAACCGCCGATTTAACCTTGAATCAACCGGCCGGTTACGCAGGCGTGAACACAAACAGATCAAATAACCAGCCCACGTCTCCCAGATCAGCCGGATGAGTGCGTCGCAATCCGGTAAGAATGCCGCCACGTTGAGCCACATATATGGGAATCATGGTCAATGTGTGTGCTAGACTGGCTGAGGTGCGCCATATGATTCTGGATACCGCAATCTCTCCGGGGGGATCCGATGGGTGAACGCTCGAACACCTCTTTGAAGCTCCGGCTCGCCTGCGGGTTCCGCTTGGCACGGTCCTGATTATCAGGCGGCTGGGTTTGACACTCAGCCAGGGCACTGCTAGATTTTGGTATACCTGCCATCAACAAACTTAGACCTTCAAATGTGACATTCATCACACCGAATCTGAGGGGTAGATCACATATCTGAATGATTGTGGTGCTGGATAATCGGGTCCACGCCGGGATGTCTTGACCCGGCGCCAGCACCACCTTCTAGGAGAAGACGACGAATGCGAAGTATACTGAAGAAAACCCTGGGAAGACGATCAGAAGACCAAAAGGGATTTACCCTGATTGAATTGCTGGTCGTCGTGGGCATCATCGTGGCTTTGGCCGCGGTCATCGTGCCCTTGGTTATCCAGTTCGCGGGCCGCGGCGACGTGGGCGCCGCCAGCGCCGAGTGGGACGCCATCCAGTCCGCCATCGACACCATGATGGCTGACCAAACCTTGACCACAGTAACCGCCGGGGGGAGCTTCGCTATTATCAAGGATGACACTGACTTCGGCAGTGGCAACACCTTGGCCGCCTACGTGCGAGACCCTGAGACCACCTACTGTTACACCTGGGCCATCTCCGGCCGAATCCTGACCCAGCAAGCCGCCGCCAGCCCAGGCGTCTGCTGATAATCCCACAGCCTCCGACGCCAGGGGCGTGCTGGACCCAGTCCGGCCGGCCCCTGGCGTAAACATTCCCAGACCCTCAGCCCATCCCCGGCATAAGATATGCTCCGAGTCCGGCCACTCCGCCCCGAACAAGAGTGGCAATAGCCCAGAAATCCTTGATGAGCCGTCACTCAACTCTCATTTACCAACCGGCAAAAACGGTAGCAGACCGTTTCCGGTCCGCCGTGTTCAACTCGGCGGGCATAACGTTGATGGAAATGGTCATTGCCTTGGCGATATTTTCATCAGCAGGAAGCGCGGTATTGCTGGGCGTTGGCGCGGCCCACATCTCCAGCGACCGCGTAAAAGCCAGCGCCATCGCCGAGAACTTGGCCCGTAACCAGATGGAGTACGTAATTTCCCAGTCATACGTGGAGCCAGGGGGCAGCTACACCGCCCTCGTCGATCACCCCAGCCTAAACATCACCATACCGTCCGCTTTTGGCGTGAGCGCCGCAGCGGAGGACTACGTGGACGCGGACGGTAACGTGGTCGCTGACGACTTCGACGGTTCCATCCAGAAAGTGGTGGTGACGGTGACCAGAGACGGGCAGAGCATCCTGGTTTTGGAGGCCCTGCGGTCGGGGCCGTGACCCATGAAGCCGATCCGTCACATCATGGGCTCCTCACGGGGCTTCACCCTCATCGAATTGCTGGTCTCCGTCAGCATATTGATCGTGGTAGTGGGTATTTTCGGAACCGGAATGTTCCAGGTGCTGTCGATCCAACGGTTCTGGACCACCGACGTAAAAGCGACCAGAGAGGTCCGCCACGCCGCCAGTTGGTTCGCGGGCGATGCGCTGAACGCCACGGACGTATTGGATTCCGTTGGCGGGTCACGCCTCACCTGCACGCCCAGCCCTTCGGTGACCTTAACCTGGACCGATTCTTCCGGCGACTCCCATGACGTCGTGTACAGCGTCTCAGGAGAAGAATTGCTCCGGGACTTTTACACCAACGGTTCCAGCAACGGTTCACCGCTGACCATGGCCGACCGGGTGGTGGCAAATTCGGTCAGCTTTACCCTCTGCAATGGGAACACACTGCGGTTGAATATGGACGTTCTGGCGGACCGCGACACCACCGATAGTCTGGACCTGATCACCTACGTGAGGAAACTCGATTGATCCGGTCTATCTTGAAAGGGCAACGGGGCGGCCTGGCCATCCTGACCGCATTGGGCTTTCTGCTATTCTCCGTGCCCCTCATCACGGCGTCGTTGAACCTGGCCCAGAACACCAGCATCGACGCCCGGGTGAAGACCGGCATCGTGCACCGGCAATACTGCGGACTGGCGGTGGAGGAATACCTTAATTACCTACTGTTGGACAACACCCGCTGGGCCAATTGGCTGGCGGCCAACGTGGACCCCAACGACCCTTTGGGCGCCACTTCCACTGAGACTGTGAACCCCTGCGGGAAGACCATCACCATCACGGTGATTCAGCAGCCCGCACTGCCACCCGGCTCGACCAACGACCCAGTGGGAGGTCCTTCTGACTCAGTAGGAGGTCCTTCGACCACGATTCCACCCCTTTCGTCCTACAGCAACCGGAACTTCCAGACCTACAAGACCGTCTCAGATCCCAATCCCAACGGCGGCGACTCCGTCACCTACACGATCACGGTGATCAACCGGGACGACACCGCCACCACCCTGAATAGAATCGAAGAGACCCTGCCTCCCGGGTTCTCTTACGATTGCAACGCTCCGGCGGACCAATTGACCCTGCCGGGAATGTCGCCTCAGGACATTGAGCCAGACGATGGGCCCTGTCCCGATGAGGATGAGATTGAGTGGGACATGCCACCGAACACCAGCATCCCACCTGGCGGCGTCGTCACCCTGACCTTCACCGCCGTGACCAGCGTGAACGCCGGAACGTACTGCAATGAGGTCCAGGTTGGGCCTGGTGGAAACAAGACCAGAAGCGGCAAAACGGCCATCGTGCAAATCGGCCCCGACAGCGGTCCGTGCCCCGGAGAGTCGGTGGCGGTGAGCAAGAGTGTGGCCTCCGCGGCTCTGATTTCAACCGACACCAATACCAATCCCTATACCTACACCTTTGATATCGAGTTCGACGTCAAGGTGGACAACATTGGGACCGACGACCTGACAATCAGTGAATTCAGAGATCTGCTGCCGGTGGGCTTTTCATATGTTTCTACAAGCCCTTCAGGTGACATCACCGACGTCCCGGACAAGCTGCAACAGATCAGCCAGGTCGACCGCCAGGAAATAACCTGGAAGTTTAACCCGGACGTCTCGGTTGCGGCGGGGACGTCCAAAACCCTCAAATATTCGACCACCGCGACCGTTACCCAGGGGGACTACTGGAGCGACCTTCTGGTGGACTTCGGCGGAGGGTCCTTCTCCGAGGACAGATATACCTGGCCCACGGCCTTGGTCTCGGTCAAAGACGTCTACGACGTGACCGCGACCGACGATGACGGCAACACCGTGGTCATTGCGCTACAGGTGTGGATCGGAGACCAAAACGGGGTGATCAATACCTGGTCACTACAATAGCCAAGGAGCGCCGGTGCCCACGGGGGCGGTGAAACTAGGTTATTCGTCCTCAGACCAGCCGGTGTCGATCTCGTCTTCATCGATGATGTTCTCTTCTTCCTCATCATCGTCCGCGTCCTCTTCCCGCATGAACCGGGCCACGGTCTCGTTCAGGTACACCCGGTCTTCTTCCTTGGCCTTGGACGGGAAGGAGCAGACGTTCTGGAGACTGTGGTGTTTGAAGGTCTCCCGGATGATAACGGAGACTCCCTGGTCGTTCACCGCAACCACCGCGGCGGTGTATCTATTCCCGCCGTCCATCAACCGGGCCAGCCGATTGCCCAGCTTGGGCTCCACCTGACCCAGTAGTTGGCCGTCCAATGTCCGCACGGTCACCGTGTTCTTGTCCGGAGACAGGACAACCTGGTCACTGGGCGATATGTGAACCACGGCCGTTTTCCCCGCTGTGTTCCGCAGGACGGTGGTGGCCGAGTTGCCGCTTTCTTCAATGAATATCTGCGGCACGCCGGCGGTTTTCTTGGTCTGTTTCGCGGGACCTGGATCAACCGGTCCGGGATTGGCGGCCAGTTGGTCAAGCCGGGCCCGGTTCTTCTTGGCGATGTTGTTGTACGGGGCCACTTCACGGACCTGGTCCAAGACAGCCCGGGCGTCCACATAGCTGCCCAACTCGATCAGCGCCTTTACCAGGCGGTTCATGGCCTCGATCTCGCCGGGGAACAACTCCAAGATGGCCTTGTTAACCTCGGTGGCGCGCTCCCACTCCCCTTGAAGGGCGAGGTTCACGGCCTCTCGATCGAGGTTCCGCTTCAACCTGACGCTGCCGGGTGTCCCGATAGCTTCCGAGTCCATCCCGTCTCCTGTCCGGTGCTGCATTCCCGTCGACCGGACCACCTGGAAGGGGCCGCATCACAGTCCGGCAAGCTTTTTTTGCTTACTAGATGGTATTGACCGCTAAACATGATCATCGGCGCGCCGGCCCATGGTCTACCGAGGCTCGTTGCATGCCTGGGGCCTATCTAGTAGTTACACCATCGCCTCGCCAAAGGTCAAGCCCAAAAACACGTGATATCTGCAAATTTCCACGAGCTTTCATCCAGCATCCCCAAACCGTGGCGCACGGCAGGGCTATGCCGGACCGCGGTGCCGCCAGCGTATCTTGAACAGGTCCAGAGTCATGGCAAATGAGTCCCGGAAGGGCCGCACTTTGCTCTCGGGCCGGTAATACCAGTCCACGCCGACCTCCTCGAAGGTCAGTTCCAGCTTGCGGGCCAGATACAACAATTCAACGTCAAAGGCGAACCCATCGATGGTCAGCCGCCGAAAAAGATCTTGGACCGCCTCTCCCCGGAAGCACTTGAACCCGCACTGGGTATCGGACAGGCCAGGCACAGCCAGCCGGCTCACCAGACGGCTGAAGACGCGTCCC
>CAYMZL010000060.1:0-6721 GCA_964394825.1 uncultured Dehalococcoidia bacterium
CTAAAGCGGTCTTTCTGGATTCCGGCCTGCGCCGGAAAGACGGGCCACTCGGGGAAGTTCGATCGAGTGAAATGCGGGATGACTCACGTTGCTGGCCGGCCACATCTTTTCGTTACCTTCCGTTCCGCCGTATCTTGATCAACTCACTGGGTAACGGTACTGCGTTGGTTCGGGTATTGCCTCTTGGTCCCAAAAACGGTGATTAACTGCCGACTCGCACTTGAGCCCAATGTCCCTTGGACCGCCATCCCCATCACCGGCGCCACCCGGCAATATTCAGGATGACTTATATTTGAATCTCTGCCACAGACCAAGTTGTTTGCTAGGCTACCGGCACCCCAACGAAAGTGTCCTCTCGAGTTGCAGGTCCAAGGCTGCAAGTTAGAGATAACGCGAAAACATGGAGGTCCAATGGGTCGATTAACGTTATTTTGCTTGGCGGTATTGCTCGCGCTGACCGTGGTGGGCTGCTCGGCGGATTCCACACCGATAATCCAAACTGTGGTGGTCACAGCAACGCCTGGCCCGACCGCGACGCCCATTATTCAAACGGTGGTTGTAACGGCTACTCCACTGCCAACCAGCACCCCTCGCCCAACCCTTGAGGCAATGCCAGGCATGATGGCGGAAATGCCGGAAGTGCAGGAAATATCCATAATCGAGAACTACGCAGCCACCCGATTCTGGCCTAGGTACATCGTAGTCATCAAGGACATTCCCGTTAGATTGTATCTAACTCGACTCCACCGAGAGCACATTAACAAATTCACCATAGAGCCGTTTTTTCGTTCAACGGAACAAATTTTGCCCGGCGAGATTGGAATCATAGAGTTCATCCCAAGCCAGCTAGGCGAATTCAAGATCAGCAATGTTGGGCATAGGTTCGATGCGGACCTGATCGTTGTTGCAACCCGGGAGGAAGCGAACGAACACGTTGCCAATCGAGGGACCCAGATGTACGCGCTGATACATGACGTAGACCAATTCCGCACTTTTCCTGAAACAATCGTGGTTCAAAAAGACATACCCGTAACTATCCACAACATAAGCTTAGTCACAGAACATCAGGTATCTATCGAGCCGTTCGAAATGGGCGAGCAGATAAATGTGAAGCCTCGTGAATTAACTCGCTTCGAGTTCACCCCTGACGCCGTAGGCGAATTTACGATTCTACATAAAATCCATGGATTTACCGGCACGCTGATCGTGGAATGAAGTGCTTGATGAAAGCGTCTGGCGTGGGGGCGAACTCGGCATGCTGGGCGTAGCTGGCGAGAACCATGAGATTTCGACGAGCTCTGACCGGTTCAACAACCGAATCGTCCTTGGCAACCATCTAATGTTTGGCGCGGCGAACGCGAGCCTCGCGTATTTCAGAGCGGGCGAAAGCCATTTGGCGCAATTTGATTCGCCGGTGGCCCTCTATCGGTAATCGCCGTGTCGTTTGGCTGCCTGTCGAAACCGCGTGGAAAACTTACTTAATGACAAAGGCGGCTCTGCCGATATTCGGTGGCAGAGCCGCCTCGCGCTTGCGCCAAATGTGCCTTGGGCCGCCATCCCCATCACCGGCGCCACCCGGCGATATTCAGGATGATGGATATTTGAATTTCCGCCACAGACTAAGGTACTTGCTAGGCCACCGGCACCTCACGGAAGTTGGGCATGACCTCTTTGGCGAATAGCTCGATGGACCGCAGCACTTTCTCATTTGGCAGGCCGGGGAACCCGAAGTTGCCGAACACGTGGTTGATGCCGGCCGCCTGGGTCTCTTTCAGCCGCTCAATCACCACCTCGGGTGTTCCCACGAGTGGCGGCAGGCCGGCGTGGCCCGGGTCGTCGCGGCGGTCCCGGTCGGCCTGCCGGTTGGCCCAGTGCTCGTAACCCGGAGGTATGTTCCCATCCTTGTCGATCGGCATCCCGATCAGGCCGTTGTTGCCCTCTGACCGCAGGATGCGCGAAGAGAAATTCTGCAACTCCGCGGCGTCGCGCTCGGCTTCTTCCATGGTCGGCGCCACGTAGATGCTCTTGGACATGGGCGGGTCCAGGTGTTCGTGGGGATGGCCGTACTCCTCCATCTTCTCCCGCCAGGCCTGGATCACCTGGGGCGCCTGGCCCAGGATGTCGGTGGGCCCGCCGGCGATGACCTGGATCTGGTTCTTGGCGGCGAAGTCGATGCTGGCCGGCGAGGTGCTCACCGCCTGGAACAGTGGCGGATGGGGCTGCTGCAGAGGCTTGGGCAGGACCCATAGGTTGTCCACGTTGGTGAACTTGCCGTGGTAGGTGAGTTGCTCCTCGGTCCAGGCATTGCGGATGACATCAACGGCCTCATAGAACCGCTCACGGCTCTGGTTGATGTCCACGCCGATGCCGTCGAACTCCTGACGCTGGTAGCCAGAGCCGATGCCCAGGTTGAGGCGGCCTCCGCTGATGACGTCGATCATCGCGGCTTCTTCAGCCACCATGATGGGGTTGTGCAGGGGCAGCACCACCACCGCGGTGCCGATGCGAATCTGCTTGGTCCGGCCGGCAACCAAGCCGGCGAAGGACCAGATGCCCGATAGCAGCCCGTGGCGGGAGAAGCGGTGCTCTCCCAGCCAGACCTCGTCGATGCCAAGCCGGTCAGCCAGTTCTATCTGTTCCAGGGCTTCGTCAAGAGACTGTTGTTGCCCTTTGCTCTCGTGCCAGGGAACGATGGTGAAGATTCCGAACTTCATCTGTGGGTCTCCTTAGGTGGCGTTAGTTTGAGGTCGCCGGTGCGTCGACGTTCACCGAGGCGTCCCCGTTCATGGGAACGTGGGCGGCGGATGACCAGCCGAGCAGGCCGGCGGCGAAGTGGAACACTGCGTAGGTCTCCAGACCGAAGGGCAGGTAACCCCCGTACCCCAGCAGCGGCATCTGGAAGATTCGGGCGAAATCGAGATACCCGATGTTGTATTCCCAACTGGCCGAGGCCTCGTTGTTCCACATCTCCCAAAAGAACCCACAGACCAAGGCGCCAAGGGCAAAGGCGATGACCAGCCTCCAATCGCCGTTCCTCACCTGTGCGATTATGCTGGGCCTGCCGGTGAGGCAGTTGATGGGGTCGAAGATGAAGAACAGGCACAACCAGGTGAGCGGGAATAGGTAGGCCGGCCACACCAGCAGCGCGGCCAGGGACAAAAAGCCAAGGAACGCCACAAACATGACCTGCCACTGGCTCAGGACCAGGGCAGGCAGACGGGCGAACCGCCGGATGAAACCGAAGGAACCGATGAGTTCAGACACCTCGAATACCGCGGGAATGACCACCGAGAAGGCCAGGGACGATTCCAGGTAGTCCAACAGGTTGGTGTTCACATCCGACCCGATGTAGACCCAGTTCTGCGTTACCTGGTTGATGCCCTCGAACGCCCACCAATAGGGGATGGCGACGACGAACATCGCCGCGATGGCCTTGGGGCTGCGGACGATCAGCGAGGTCCCGGTGCGCCGCAGGACCAGACCGTCGAGACAAAGGATGAAGCCCAACCACAGAGGGAAGAAGGTGTAATGTAGGGCGGTCTCGCCTTGGGTCCAAGACAGCGTCCAGGCGATGCAGATCAAGAGCAAGCCCAGCAGGCCCCGGTAGGGAAGCACGTAGCGCTGCAACGGTTTCTCCCGCAGGGGAATCCGCCGCACCGGCAGCCGGTCGTCGCGGATCAGCACCAGGCTTTCCAGCGATGCTTTTACGTCGAGCTTACTAAGCACCCGTTAAATCTCTCACAATGTCAGACAAAGGGCAATCAAATGGAGCGGCGAATCAAAGGCCGGTCCGCCGGCCGTTTAAACATCGGGTCTGCGGGAATGCCAGCCGGTATTTTGCTCGTAAACGTGGCCGGCGCGCAACACCGTGCTCTCGTCAAAGGGCCGTCCCGCGATCTGGAGACCGATGGGCAGGCCAGTGGTGGTAAAGCCGCAGGGCAGGCTCAGGGCCGGGACGTTGGCCAGGCTAAAAGTGGTGGTCAGCAACCAAGGGATCCGGTTTCCCTTTCCCTTGCGGTCGATAACCGGGTCCGGCTCCAGCAGTTGGGCGGCCACCCCTGCGGTTGGGGACAACAATAACTCGACGCCGGCAAGGGCGGCCAAAACCTGGTCGCGAAGCAGGGACCTGAGGCGCAGGCCCTTGTAGTAATATGGCGCGGGCATGATGCTGCCCACCATGTAGGCGATGCGGTTGTCGTGGGCGATATCCCTTGGGCGGTCACGCAGCAATTCCCGGTAGGTGACGGGGGCCTCCACCCTGATTCCGCCGGAGATGGTCCCGGCGTTGGCGGCCAGGGGTATCGACAACTCCTCCACCTGCGCGCCCATCTCTCTCAGAGTGTCGGCGGCGGCGAGCACCGACTGGCGGATCTCCTCTTCCACCAGGTCGGTGTAGAGGAGCTCCCGGACGAGTCCCACTCTCAGGCCCTTGATGCCGCCGGTGAGAGCGGCCCGGTAATCGGGGACCGGTTCTTTGCTGCTCAGCCTGTCCTTGGGGTCGTGGCCCGCGATCGCCGCCAGGGTGATGGCGCAGTCTTCTACGGTGCGTCCCAGGGGGCCGATGGTGTCCATTGAGCGGACGCCGGGCATGACTCCGTAGCGGCTGACCCGTCCCCAGGTGGGGCGGATCCCAGCCAGTCCGCACCACGACGCCGGAAATCGCACCGATCCTCCCGTGTCCTCTCCCAAGGAGGAACCGCAAAGAAAGGCGGCGGTGGCGGCCCCGGAGCCGCTGCTGGACCCCCCGGTGGACCGTTCCAGGTCCCAGGGATTCCTCGGCGGGTCAAACTGGTGGGACAGGCCCGTAGTGGCGAACTCGGTCATGTTGAGCTTGCCCAATAGCACGGCGCCGGCCTCTTTCAAGTTGGCGATGACGGTGGCGTCTTCAGTGGGAACAAAGTCTTTGAACACCGGAGAGCCGCCGGTGGTCAGGATTCCCTTGGTGTAGATCTGGTCTTTTACGGCAACGGGGACGCCGTGCATGGGACCACGGTGGTTGCCCTGGGCGATCTCTTGTTCCGCCCTTTTGGCGGCCTCCAGGGCCTCATCGGCCGTCACAGTGACGTAGGCGTGGAATTTACCGTTCAGCGACTCGATGCGCTCCAAGTAAGCCTCCGTTGCCTCTACGGGAGAAACTTCCTTGGCGGCCATCAACCGGGACAGTTCCGATGCGCTGAGAAAAGGTATGTCGGGCTTATTCATGCTGCTACCCAGGGCGCGGCTAAAGGTCTCAAGCATGATATGCGGGCGGCGCTGGCCGGTCAACAGGCGGCCCCAGCTCGGCGCCAATCCTGCGCGGTATAATACTGCATCTCGCGGGCCGGTCTTACCAAAGGACGCTACACATGCCAGACGCAACGGTGAAGTTAGAGGGCGCCCGTTTCATCATCACCATGGACCCCCAGCGCCGCATCATTGGCGACGGAACTCTGGTCGTCCAGGGACAGCGCATCGTTCAGGTCGGCAAGGCCGCGGAGTTGGCCGGGGTTCAGGCGGACCGGGTGATCGACGCCCGGAACATGGTCCTGATTCCGGGGTTCTGCAACGGGCACATGCACATCAGCTACGCCCACGCCACCAGGGGCATCTTCCCCGACGACCTGGGCTCGGCCTACCTGCCCAACGTGTTCAAGCTCCAGTCGGTCATGACCGAGGATGAGGAGTACCACACCAGCCTGCTGGCCATCACCGAGCTGCTGAAGTACGGCACCACCACCTTCATGGACCCCGGCAGCACCAAGCACCTCGGGCGGTGCCTGGATGCCTACCGGCAAGCCGGCTGCCGAATCATCGTGGGCGCCCATGTGACCGACCGGCCCAACCCTATGAATCTGCCGGTTTCCACCACCGCCGACGCGGTCAACACCGTGGAAGCAACCATCCGAGACTTCGACGGGCAGTTGGACGGCCGGGTCCGGGCCTGGGCCATGCCCTTCGCACCCAATCTCTGCACCGATGAGCTGCTTACCGAGTGCAAACGCCTGGCCGACCAGTACGGCACCGGCCTCACGCTGCACTACAACAACGGCCAAAATTACGTGGATACCAGCCTCAGAGAAACGGGCCTGCGGCCGACCCAATACCTGGAGAAGCTGGGCATTCTGGGCGGCAACGTGACCCTGTCGCACATGCTTGGTCTGGACGAAAGCGAGGTGGAGGTGTTGGCCCGCACGGGGACCAGGGCGGTGGTGGTTCCCACGGCGGCGGTCAAGGGCGGCGCCGGCATGACCCAGTCGGGGCTGCTGCCCGAGATGCTGGACGCCGGCATGGCCGTGGGCCTGGGCACCGATGCCGGCAACAACTCCAATCTCCTGGAGACCAACCGCGCCATGTACCTGATCGCGGTGTTGTACAAAGACGCGCGGCAGGACTCCCGGACCATCCCCGCCGAGACGGCCCTGGAGATGGCGACCATCCAGGGGGCGGAGGCCCTGGGACTGGACGGCGAGGTCGGCTCTCTGGAGCCTGGAAAGAAGGCCGATCTGGTGCTGTTCGACACTCGGAGCGTCGAGTGGCAGACCCTGTTCAATCCGGTGAACAATCTGGTCTACAATGCCGACGGCCGTAGCGTCCACACGGTGATGGTGGACGGCAAGATCGTCGTGGAGGACCACAAGCCGCTGTTCGTCGATGAATGGGAACTGATCCAAAAGGTCCAGGGCATCGGCGAGGATATGTTGGCCCGGACCGGCCTGTCATTCCCGCCCCGCTGGCCGGTGGT
>CAYMZL010000060.1:6821-9185 GCA_964394825.1 uncultured Dehalococcoidia bacterium
TGGTGCTGGCCGGGTTCACTCTGGGGGCCTGCGTGGCGCTGCAATACGCGCTGGATTATCCAGACGAGGTGGCCGGTCTGCTGTTGATGACCGTCGCCATGCGTCCCAAAGAGCGGGCCCCTGGCGCCTTGGAGTTCCGCCTCAACGCCGCCAAGGATGAGAAGGTCCACCGAGAGTGGCTGGACGCCATGCGCCACGTGATGATGTTCATCGAGCCGGACCTGCGGGAACGCCTGATCGAGTGCCACAGGAAAGTTGGCCCCATGTCCCAGTACAACGACTTGGTGACCATCGACAAGTTCGACGTGCGGGGCCGCATCGGGGAACTGAAGCCGCCTTTGGTGCTCATCCGGGGCGTGGACGACCCCGGCAAGCCGGCGGAGTACGAATTGGAGATACACCAGGCGGTGCCCGGCTCCAAGTACATCAAGCTGGAGCAGGCGGGCCATTTCCCCATGGCCGAGCGCCCCGACGACGTGAACCGGGCACTTGAAGAACTGATGGCTTAGGTTGCAAGCCAGGGGTACACCCCCATCCTAACCTTCCCCCGCCGCGGGGGAAGGGATATATGTCGTCCTAGGGCCGCGTTCCGTGACCGGGGATGCAGGTTAACGGCTTAATTATTGGTCCGTGGTTATCGGAGGGATTTGAGGGATGAAAGTTGTTATTTTGGGAGCCGGAGCGCTTGGTTCTATCTTGGCCGGTCACTTGGCTAGGGCCGGAGAAGATGTAACTTTGATTGCGCGCGGCGACAGGGCCGGATACCTGAGGCAAAACGGGATCACCATCACGGGAGTGGCCGAATTCAACTCACCTTGTTCCATCACGACAGACCCGAAGGAACTATCCGAAGCCGATGTCCTGATCGTGGCAGTTAAAACCTATGACATGGATGCGGCGATTTCCAGCGTGGCGCACGTCAGATTTTCCAGCGTCATATCCGTACAAAACGGAGTCAGAGTCAACGAGCAATTGGCCGAGGTTTTTGGCGAAGCCAATACCGTGGGTTCAATGGCATTTTTCAGTGGCGAGATGTTGCCAGGCGGCGATGTGCGGTTCACCGTCAACGGTGGGTTTTTTATCGGGGAGTTACCGGAGGGATCGTCGGACCGGGTCCAAGACCTATCCGCGATGCTGCAGAATTCCGGGATAAATGCCGAAGCCGTCGGCAACATCCGGACGCTCCAATGGTCGAAATTCGTAGCCTGGGCCGGGGCAACAGCGGTGGCTGTCCTTACCCGGCAAGAATCCTACAGATTTTGGTCTGACCCCGGCTCCGCTTTAATCTGCGCACGAGTCATGCGCGAGGTCGCGAATGTTGCCGGCAAAAGCGGAATACCTCTGGAAAACAGTGGGCCATTCCCGGTCAAAGCCGTGGCCAGCGGGTCGGAAGAGGAGGCCGTCTCGGCGCTGCAGGAACTCGGCGCAATATTTGAAGCAAATTCACCGGACCACCGGATGTCTGCTCTCCAAGACCTGGAACATGGGCGGCGGCTGGAGATCGACGAGACGTTGGGATACGCAGTCGCGGAGGCACGCCTACTGGGTATCCCGGCTCCGACGCTGGAGATGTGTTATAGCCTTCTCAGCGGGATCAACCGGCATCTGTGAATGGGGTTCGCCCCACCCGGTAAAGCCGAGAACTCCGACTTCGCCGGCTACACCACCGCCACCGCCGTGACCTCGATCAACTGCTCTGGACGGCCCAATATCTGGTGCATGGATACCCCGGTGGCCGACGGGAACCGGTCACCGAAGTACTTGCGCCGCACCTCTCCCACCTTCCGGTAGTCCATCAATCCGTTGGGGGCGACCCACTCGATGGTGTTGACGATGTCGTCCATGGAATAGCCTCCTTCGTCCATGATCCGGGCGATGTTGCGGTAGGCCTGCTCGGCCTGGGCGACGATATCGTATCCGCCGACCGTGGCCCCGGTGGCGTGGTCGACCGAAGACTGTCCGGATATCTGGAGCAACCGTCCCTTCTTCACTCCCGCATTTTGGGTGAGGCCGCCGTAATTCTGCTCCCATTTGGGCACCCGGATCTCCTCTCGGGTCCCGCCTTTCACCGCCACCACTTCAATCTCCACGTGGCCGTCGGGCCGCAGCAGCCGGTTGACCGGAATGGCCGTCGATGCCGGGAATTTTTCTCCGAAGAAATCGCGCCGCACCTCGGCCGTATTGGGGTATTGGAGGAGAGATTGGGGTGAGATGTAGTCCAGAGTCTTGACCACGTCCTCCGGGCCGGCCCCGGCGGCCGCCAGCACCTCTCCGATGATGCCGTAGGTCAGCTCCACCTGCCGGGCCGTGTCCTGGGGGTAATGGGCCTGGCCGTCCACCTGTTCACTGCCAACGAACCCGGAG
>CAYMZL010000061.1:0-9032 GCA_964394825.1 uncultured Dehalococcoidia bacterium
CGATGGTATACTGTAGTGCACGAAAATTGGGATTTCGAACGGAGCGATAGGAATGCCGCTATCCAGGCGCCAATTCGAATTAGGCATTGATTCCGAGGCCGAGGATTGGATGCGGCAGGCATATCAGTTTCTGGCCGGACATTCTGACCTAGGCTACTCATCGGTTGAGCTTGAAGAGGCCATCTTGGGTACAGAAGCATCATCTGGTAGGTCCGGCAAGCTGGATCATGCACTCGATGTCTTAACTGAAATTGGTGCGTTGGTCAAGGCAAGAGTCCGGGGCACAGATTATTACGCATTTCGCGAAGAATTCGACACCAGCACCTGGGAACGCGACCTATCCAAAGTGTAGTCAGTAGTATTCCATCGCTCCCATCTTCAGCGTGTCACCAAATGATCCCCCCCTCCTAGCCATAGTAGGCCCCACCGCCGTTGGCAAGACGCGCTTGACGGTTGAACTGTGCCGGCGCTTCGGCGGCGAGGTCATCAACGCCGACAGCCGCCAGGCCTACCGGGGCATGGATATCGGCACCGCCAAGCCCACTCCCGAAGAACTCTCCCAGGCTCCTCACCACCTTCTGGACATCTTGGACCCCTCCGAACGTTTCGGCCTGGGAGCTTTTCTGCCACTGGCCCAAGGTGCCGCCGCCGACATCGCCGCCAGAGGTAAACTTCCCATCGTGGCCGGAGGCACCGGCCAGTATGTTTGGGCCCTGCTGGAGGGGCAGAAGGTGCCCGCCGTCCCGCAGGACCCGGAATTCCGGGCGTCTCTGGAGAAAGAAGCGGAGAAAGCCAGCGCCCAGGCGCTCCATGACCGGCTTCGGCAGGTCGACCCGGTCCGTGCCGACGCTCTGGACCCCCGGAACGTGCGGCGGGTGGTGCGCGCCTTGGAGATCTACCACGCCACCGGCCAAAAGCCGTCCGAGTTGGCCCATGACGCCCACACGACCGGCGATTACCTAGTTATCGGCCTGACCATGGACCGCAAAGCCCTCTACCGGCGCATCGACGACCGGGTGGACGCGATGATGGATGCCGGTTTCCTGAATGAAGTTGAGCGGTTGGTTCAAGTGGGCTACCCCATGGGCTTGGGCGCACTGGATTGCCCCGGATACCGGGAATTGGGCCTTCACCTAGGGGGACAATTGTCATTGAAAGACGCCGTCTCCCGCACCAAGACCAAGACGCACCGTTTGGCCCGGCGTCAGTACACCTGGTTCAAGCCGTCAGACCCCCGGATAACCTGGCTGGACGCCGCGGATTCAGGGATGCCGGAACAGGCTGCGGAACTGGTCTCCGCGTACCTGTCGGAGACCAACCCTGTGGTACAATGAGCGTCCTAACTCACGAGGAACCCAGACATGAAATTCACCAAGATGCACGGCGCGGGCAACGACTATGTCTACGTCGACGCCCGTTCGGAGGACCGTGACTGGCCCGAGCTCTCCCGCCGGATGAGCGACCGCCACTTTGGTGTGGGCGGCGACGGCCTGATCTTGATCAAGGACTCCGGCGTGGCCGACCTCAAGATGACCATGTTCAACGCCGACGGGTCCGAGGCCGAGATGTGCGGCAACGGCATCCGTTGCTTCGCCAAATACGCCATCGACCGCGGCATCGTCTCGGCATCGGCTGCCTCGGTCAGCGTCGAGACATTGGCTGGCATCCGGCATATCGTGCCCAAATTTGAAGACGGCCAGGTTACCGGCGCCAGGGTTTCGATGGGCGCGCCCATCTTGAGTCCTGATGATGTCCCGGTGAAGCTGGAACCGGCCGGCGAATACGGGCCGGGCCCGGTTTTGAACTATCCGTTCCAGGTGGATGGACACGACTTGCCGCTCAATTTCGTGTCCATGGGCAACCCTCACGCCGTCACTTTTATCGACACGCCGGTGGCCGACTTCTCGTTACATACCGTCGGACCGAAAGTAGAGCATCACTCGATCTTTCCCAAGCGGGTCAACTTTGAGATCGTCAACGTTGACAGCCCCACCCACCTGACGGCCCGGGTCTGGGAGCGGGGCTCGGGGGAAACGCTGGCCTGCGGCACCGGGGCCTGCGGCATCGCGGTGGCGTCCATGCTTTGCGGGCACAGCGAAAAAACGGTTGACATAACCCTGCCCGGAGGCACCCTCAAGGTCGATTGGGACGGCCAAGGCGAGGTCTACCTGGAAGGCCCGGCGGAGGAAGTATTCAGCGGGGAATGGGCATGAAACTCTATAAACTCCCGCTGGTCATTCACGAGCCCAGCGAGGAGACCGAAGACAAATACATGGCGGAGGTCCCCGCCCTTCCCGGATGCCGGGCTTAGGGGGATACGCCTACGGAGGTCATGGAGAATCTCCAGAGTGTGGCGGCTGGGTTCATAGACTCATACAGGTTTAACGGGGACCCGCTCCCGCCGGAAGTTGAAGCGGCCCTTTGAATCCGCGCAGGTTAGGAAGTTAAATTGATGAAGTTTTCGGACCGGTTGGGCAAGCTATCGCCCTATCCCTTTGTTGAGATCTCGCGGATCATCGCTGAGAAGCGGGCCGCGGGGGCCGACGTGGTCACCTTTGGCATCGGGGACCCCGACATACCGACTCCTCAGCCCATCATCGACCGGCTGTTGACCGCTTCCCAGCACGCGCCCAACCACCGCTATCCCGAGACCGACGGCCTGCCCGAGATGCGGCGGGCCTTCGCCCAGTGGTACGACACCCGCTTCAACGTGAAACTGGACCCGGACACCGAGGTCCTGCCGCTCATCGGCGCCAAAGAGGGTATCGGCCACGCCGCCCTCTGCTTTCTGGACCCCGGCGACATCGCCATGATCCCAGACCCGGCCTATCCGGTTTACGGCGTGGGCACCATGTTCGCGGGCGCCGAGAGCCACATCATGCCGCTGTACGAGAAGAACGGCTGGCTGCCGGAACTTGACGCCATCCCAGCCGACGTGGCCCGCAGCGCCAAAGTGATGTGGCTGAATTACCCCAACAACCCCACCAGCGCCGTGGCCAGCGAAGAGGACTTCATCTCGGCCATCGCCTTCTGTAGAGAGAACGACATCGCCCTGCTCCACGACGCCGCCTACAGCGAGATCGGCTACGACGGGTACAAGCCCATCAGCTACCTCCAGGTGGCCGGCTCCAAGGAAATCGGGCTGGAATTCCACTCCCTGTCCAAGACCTACAACATGACCGGCTGGCGCATCGGCATGGCCGTGGGCAACGCTGAGATGATCAAGGCCCTGTTCCAGATCAAAGCCAACCTGGACTCGGGAGTGCCCCAGGCCGTCCAGGAGATGGCCATCGAGGCATTAACCGGCCCCCAGGACTGCGTCGCCGATAACGTGGATGCCTACACCCGCCGCCGCGACAGGGTCGTCAAAGCCGTCAAGGCCATGGGCATGAGCGTCGCCGTTCCCCGTGCTAGCCTGTATATCTGGGCCAGGGTCCCGGAGGGTTACACCTCGGCTGAGATGGCCCAATTGCTCTTGGAAGAACTGGACGTTGTGGTGACCCCCGGTTCCAGCTATGGCAAGTATGGAGAGGGTTACATCCGCCTTTCCCTAACCACTCCCGACGAGCAGATAGAGAAGGGTTGCCAGCGCCTGGAGTCCTGGAGCATTCCCCCGCCCAAGGGCAAGTAAGAGCAGAGGGTAGAATCCATCGGTAAACGCTCCTCAGGTAAACGTTCCTCTTTTGCCGTAGAACCCGAGCCCGAAAAGGCGGTCCTTGTCGCCCTGGAGATGAACCGCCGTGACCACCCTTGGTCTTTGGAAGACACCCTCGCCGAACTGGAATACCTGGCCAACACCGCCGGAGCGCAGGTTGTCGGCACCGTCACCCAGCGGGCGAACCGTCTGGGCCCCACCTACGTCGGTTCCGGCAAGGTCGACGAGATTCGCGAGATGGTCGCCGAACTAGAAGCCGATACGGTGATCTTCGACGACGAACTCACCCCCTCCCAGCAGCGAAACCTGGAAAGAGAGCTGGGCTGCAAGGTCATTGACCGGACCGCCCTGATCCTGGACGTGTTCGGCCAACATGCTTCAACCTATGAGGGCAAATTACAGGTGGAACTGGCCCAGCACGAATACCTGCTGCCACGGCTGGCCGGCCAATGGTCTCACTTGGAACGGCTGGGCGGCGGAATCGGGACCAGGGGCCCCGGCGAGACTCAGATCGAGACCGACCGCCGGTTGGTGCGGAGCCGCCTGCAGAAGATCAAGTCGGAACTCGCCGGCGTACGCCGCCGGCGCACCCTGCACATGGACCGCCGCAAGAAATCCAGCATCCCCATGGCGACCCTGGTGGGTTACACCAACGCCGGCAAGAGCACTCTATTCAACGCCCTGAGCAAAGCCAAGGTAACCGCCGCCGACCAACTGTTTACGACCCTTGACCCGGTCACCCGGCGCATCAGGCTGCCCTCCGGCGCGCCGCTGCTCTTGAGCGACACGGTGGGGTTCATCCAGAAGTTGTCTCCCAGCGTGGTGGCGGCCTTCCGGGCCACCTTGGAAGAACTGGATGAGTCGGACATCCTGCTCCACGTCATCGACGTCACCCACCCCAAAGCTGTGGAGCAGACCAGGGTGGTGGAGAAGACCCTGAAGGACCTGGGGTTATTGGACCGGCCGCGGCTGCTGATAATGAACAAGATGGACCTGATGTCTGCCAGCCCATCAGGCGACCCTTCAGAGAACCTCTCGGAACGGTCAGGCCAGGCGGAAACCCAAGCTCCCAACGCCCCGCCGGCCCAGGAAGCCCAATCCGGCATCCTGGTTTCGGCCGCCAAGGGGTGGAACCTCGACCACTTGCTGCGGGAGATCGAGGAATTGCTCATCTCCATCGAGGGGCCGCTAACCGTGGTGAATCCGACCGGCAGCGGCCACGGACGTTAGCGGGTACCTGGGCTGCCCGTAACCGGCGGTGGACCACCTGACATTACCTGTTCGTTACGGCGGCGGCGTTGCTACATCTGAAGCATTGAAGGTTTCGGTAATGGTTACCGCATGAGTTCCTGGGCGTTCAGTTGGAGCAGTTCGCGCAATTGGGCGGTGGTCCAGTCAGAGCGTGGGATCGCCAGCAATTCTTCGGTGCGCATGTGGGCGGTTGAGGCGGGGTCTGTGGGACTGGGCGGCAGTTCCAGCAACGCGCCCGTGCGTAGATCTGAGTTGGCATCGACCGTTTCCAGGTCCTGCGGCATTAAGCCCAACGCTCTGGCGATGTCTCCTTGATGGGACTCGGCTGGGACGCTGAACTGGTCTCCGGCCACGGTGAACAGGACGTTGACCCACTGGCCCGTGTCTTTCTTTCTAAAGCATCGGTACAGCATCTGCGTCCCTCCAGGCCCTAACTTTTGAATAATGGTCCTGCCCATAGCGGTGCGGGTCTTTCAGTCCATCCCCTCTTTCGATCAGTCCGCCAAGGCGGTTGTAGGCGAAGCTGGGCAGGGCGTGTGTGGTGACCATCCAGGTCAGATGAACGATGTGGTCCGCTTGGGGGCAGGCGCCCGGCAGCCACCGGGCCTCGTATTTCTCCCAACCTTCGTGCCGCCAGTGACGCCGTTCTTTGACCAGATCAGCGGTGGGGCCGTTGATCAGCAGGTATTGGTCCTCGGTTAAGTCGGTGCCGTGGACGACGGTCCGGTATTCGAGATTGGCCGTGGTCTTGTGGATGGTGACACGGTTGCCGAAGCTCCAGTTCTCCGGGAACCAACCGAAGGTTATGCCGTCTCGCTTTAGGGTGGGACTCATCACCAGGTTGAAATCTTCGAGCCATTCTCCTTGTTGGGAAGGCCCTACGCGGAACACTCCTTCTTTTCTAAGCTGGATCGTCTTGTCTTTTTCGAGGTCTCCTAGGTTTTCGACCTTCTCAATGCAATGGGTAAGTCCTCCGGCATGAAGGTAAGCATCCCCGTCCTTGCCTAACTTGCCGGGGAAGCCCGCAAATATGTACAGCCATCTACTCATCACTAGCTCGTGGCCCATGAATAGACGTGCATTTCGTCTGCGCCCATCGTGGGGTCTGGGTTCACAGTATCGTCGCTTATCGCACGCGCCGTGATGTCCGTGATTGTTGCAGTTGGGAAAGTTGCATCGTCATTTGTCCGAGCAAGTTGTTGTGTGAAATTCGAGCCGTCCGAACGCTGATAATGGCCGATGCCGGCGCGAAGATAATTGGTCACGCGAGAACCAACGTCGTACACCAGCATCCCATCTTCCGCTGTCCCGTCTGGGCTTGACCAACCAAGCGCTCCGTCGGTCGAAGTTATGGCCTCTTGGCAGACGGTAGTATTTATTTTCCCGACTGTTATTTTGGGGTCGCCAGTCGCATCTCCAGCGGCGGATGAGCGACAGTTGACCATTACGGTGAAAGGCGTTGTGGCCGAGATGCTAAGGCTGGAAGCGGCCAGCAGGTCCACCGCAGTCAGGCTTGTTGTGGTGGCCTCGGTGGTGTTGCCACCTTCGCGGGTGACCGCCCCCACTCCAGCGGCGGGCATGGCGTGTTTGTGGTCACCTTTGGAGGCGGTGGATGCCGATCCGGGGGCTGCGGCGTCTCCGTGGGCTTGTGTGGAGACGGTGGTGGCAAGTGTTAATTGGGTGTTGGTGTCGGGGGTTATGGGCAAGATGAACCAATCGGTTCCATCGGAGTAGTAGCTTTTGGACTCGTAGTTGACGTCGATTACGTCGGTTGCGGAGCCGTCGATCGTTTCGGCGCCTTCGGTGGCCACGGTGATGTTATTGGTGGCGGCGGCCCCGGACTCGTCCTTGACGGTGTAGATGCGGCCTGGGCGGAGTTCTGCCGTGGGGAGCGTTATAGTGACGCTTCCGGCGCGGTTAACGCCTACGACCCGGTCGCCCGCCTTTGCGGTGTACGTGGCTGCTGTGACGGCCGTGTAGGTTTCCTGAACGTGCCGGATGGGTGGGCGGAGGGTTTGTCGGGGCTGGGTCATTATTCGTTGCCTATGAAATCGATCTGGTCGTTGTTGCTGGCGGCGTCGGCCCAGAACTGGGACGTCGAGATGGCGTCTTTGAGTTCCAGTTGGATGGACTCGCCCGGGACCAGGGACATGCCGTCGGTGGCGGAGACGTCGCTGCCGCCCAGGTAGCAGGTACCGGTGTTGTCGTTGCGGGCCTTGAACACCAGAGACCTGGCGTTTCCCTTGTTGGCGGCCTGGACCGCGGTCCCCGCGGCCGTGACCTTGATGGTGCCGGAGATGGCCATGCTTTTCTCCCGTTTAAAGTTGGACGACCTTCTACCCTATGAAGTTTGCCGAGGGGTAATCCGGGCCGTCAACGGCGGTTTTTCACCGGAAAAAGGGGGGAAGAAAATAGCCGAAGTGACTTCCTGGCTGGAAGAAGGCGTTAAAACGGCGCTACGGGGCTCTCAGCGCGATGAGCATTGTGGAGGGGATGCGCAGGCGTGGAGACAAGGAAGCAGGTCCGGAGGAGCAAACAAAAAATACACATTGGTTCGCACAAGATAGGTTATGTAATATATTCAGGCTCGCCGTAAGACCCATTGACATAATAAATCTGGCTGTTCTGTCCGGCCGCTATCTTTGGTAGGTCACGGGGTCAATAAACGCCACGCCATCGGCGCAACCCCCGTCCTGTTGTTCCACCAGCATCTGGGTGTCGCTGGTCAACGAGATTAGCAACCGCCCTGGAAACGGGGCGGGGGTCTGTCCCCCCTCATCGGTCATCGCCCCCTGGTAGCAGTAGGTCCGGCCGTCGGCGGAAACATCGGAGAAATCCCGGTTGATCAGACCGGTGGACTCCGGCCGGAAGAGCCACACGCCGGGGCTGGCAACGATCCCGCCGATGGATATCGCGGCCAGAGCCGGGTCCACGTTGTCGTGTACCAGCGCCAGCTCCTGGCTCCAGTTGGTGCGTGCCCCTCGCTCTCCGGCGTACCAATTGCCCTGGGCCGTGCTGGGTATATCCTGCATCACCTCGCCGCACAGGGGCTTGGCGGTCCTGGGCTGCCCGTCATAGTCTGCAACGCGGGCCAGTTGGATCTCTCGTATCTCGCTGGTGAAATCGTCAAAGGGACAGACTACCTTGAGGCGCAGATCGAATTCCGAGAAGAACCGGGCGGGATTGGCGTACTCGAGGGGCGGACCTTCCAGATCCCAGGCTTCCAGGTCCAGGGCCGAACTCACCTTGCCCCCAGCGGTGCCGATCACCGTCCCCACCGGCATATCCAATTGGACGACAGACTGGCAAAGACGGTACTGGCCCTGAGCGCTGCCGTATTCGTCACAACTGCCGGTGAGCCCGGCATCGAATAACTCTTCCAATTCGGGAATCAAAGTGCTCACGTGGATGAGTTGGTACATGCGTCCCCGGCACGGCGCGAATGTTATTTCGTAGTCGATGTAGTCGCCTTGGGGACCTCCCTTGGATTCGGACGATTCAATAAGCAAGATCCTGATGTTCCCTGGAGCCCTGACTTCAGCTACCGCCGGGGGCCCGTAGCTGCTGGAAGGCGTGGGTTCACGCACCAGTTGGTAGTAGATGTGGGAGGTGGGCAGCACGTGTTGGGGCGTAGACAGCAGGCCCAAGGGAATGATCGCCGCGTAGGCGTCGTCTTCCAGCGGGGACATTGTTAGTTGGGTGCTTGAGTCGCATTCGGGCAGGGTGAGCAGGCCCGGATACTCTCTGCCGGCCGCCATCAGGAAGGCCGAATCCTCCGGCTGGGTGCTTGGTTCGGCTTCTTGCTTCGGCTCCTCCAAGGCTTTTGGCTGGGAGCTCTGCTTGGGGGGCTGCGTCGGCTCAGGCTGGTCCGAGACCCTTGGTTGGACTTCCTGTTGGGGGGTTGCGGTTGGCTCAGCCCGGTCCAGGACCACGGCGGTGGGGTCTTGTTGCTGTTGGTCCGAGGTTGTGGGCAGGTCTGAAACACCGCAGGCGACGGCAAGAAGCAGGGCTGCGCCGGCTGACGCTATACCGATGGACTTGTGCATATCTTGATTCTAGCTGTCAGGAGTTGCTAATGCGCGCCCATTCTTGGAGGCGGCTGTATAAGTTATGTAAGGTCGTTCCG
>CAYMZL010000062.1:0-9015 GCA_964394825.1 uncultured Dehalococcoidia bacterium
CCTATGATCTCCTGGAACCTGTTGTCATATATATCCTGGGGATGTCGTTATACGCGTTATTCATTTTCAATTTTTACAAATTTGTGAGTTCCAAGGACGTCTTCAGCCTCGATGTTTCCAGGTATGAACAATCGAAATATCATGCGGCCCGTGTTTTCTTGCATGTCGTCCTCTACGCTGGAAAATACCTATTCATCTTCCCAGTGGTAGCGTTCTTTTGGTTCGCCGCATTCACGATTCTGCTGTCATTCCTCGCGCCAAATCGGGACTTCTCCGATATTCTCTTGGTGGCCATGGCGGTCGTGGCCACCATCAGAGTCAGCTCTTACATCACTGAAGAACTGTCGCGGGACCTGGCCAAAATTCTTCCCTTCGCCGTGCTCGGCATATTTATCATCAACGTGTCATTCTTCAAGTCTTCGGAGTCTTTCGAGGTTCTCAAGCAGGCGGACGACAATAGGGAGGCGATACTCTACTACCTCGGATTCTCGATCGCATTGGAATTCGCTCTCAGGTTCTTAAGCGCGGTGTTCGCAAAAGCCAGGTCTGTCTTCCGGCCCAATCGCTGACGCACTCTCTTAGCCTGCGCCGCCGCCCTGAAAGACACCGGAGCCGCCAGTTTGTGAGCCTGGGCCTCCGAGTGCGCCGCCTTGCACTACCCGCCGATTGACAAGGCGCGCAAGTCTGCGCAAAATGACTCCATTCCTAGACTCGAAACCCTTGGAAATTTCGCCCGGAGGGAATTGTTATGCCAGGAAAGACGTTTATCTATGTCGGCGCGGAAGCGGACGGTCTCTACCGCAAGGAGGAATCGGAAGGCAAGTGGGAGAAGTTGGCCAAGGGCATGCCGCCTTCGCCCCAGGTGAGGGCCATCGCCATCCACCCCAACGACGCCAAGACCATCTTCGTGGGCACCCAGCGTGGCGTTTACCGCACGAAGGACGGCGGCGACAACTTCGAGCGCATGAACATGACCGAGGGCCGCCACGTTTGGTCCATCAAGTTTCATCCCAACGACGCTAAAACCATGTTCCTGGGCACGGAGGGCAGCGAGGTCTTCAAGTCCACCGACGGCGGCGAGAATTGGGACCACCTGGCCACGATCATCAACCAAGATTCAGTCCAGATGGCCTTCGCCACCCGCATCTTGGGCATCGGCATCGAAGCCAACAACCCCGACCAGATGTATGCCGCCCTTGAAGTGGGAGGGGCGGCCCACAGCGCCGACGGCGGCAAGACCTGGACGATCGTGAACAAAGAATTCGACGGCGACGTCGATCTGATGGACCTGCACGGTGTCACCGTGGGCGGCGCCGATTCATCGGCGGTGTTCATCTCCAACCGCACCGGCGTCTGGCGGAGCCGCGACCGGGGCGCGAATTGGGAGAACCTGAACTTCGAGAAGTTCTCGGACATCCGCTATTCCAGAGGCGTCGAGTCGGCGCCCAACAACCCGGACACTCTCTACGCCTGCGTGGGGCTGAATTTCGGCAGCGAAGCGGGCGGTGTCATGCGGTCCACCAACCAGGGCGACACCTGGGAACGCTTCGACAAGGGCGTCGAACCGGCCAGCACCACCTTTGGCGTGGCCATCAACGAACATGCCCCCGATCAGGTGTATTTCTGCACCAGGAAGGGCGAAGTTTTCGGCACCCGCGACGGCGGCCAGACCTGGTCCTCCCACGTGCTGCCGGAGATGGCCGGCAACGTCAAAGCCATCGCCTGCGCTTCGGCCTAAGCGGCAAGCTTGCGCCCGAACCCCGGTGATGCCGGTGAGGACAAATGACGAGCACCAGGACCTCTGACCCGGTGGCCGCCGCCAAGGCGCTGGCGCCCCAGATTCGCGCGGCCAGGGACGAGATGCAGTCCCGATGCCGGCTGCCGGATTCGTTGGCCGGGGCCTTGGCCCAGGCCGGTCTGTTTCAACTCTATGCGCCAAGGGAAATCGGCGGCCCGGAGACCGACCCGCTAACCGCCTTCCGGGCCGTTGAGGAGCTTTCCAAGGTGGACGGCTCGGTTGGGTGGTGTGCGTTCGTGGCCAGCGCCGTGTCCATCTACGCCGCATGGGTCCCGGCGGAACTGGGCCGTGAGTTGTTCGGCCAGCCGCTCGACATCAGGGTGGCTGGGTCCTTCCGGCCCACGGGCCAGGCCAGACCCGTGGGCGGCGGCTACAAGATCGGCGGCCGGTGGAACTACGTGAGCGGCGTGGACCACGCCAACTGGCTGTTCTTGAACTGCAACATCATGGACGGCAAAGGCCCTGTGCCCATGCCGGTGCCAGTGCTCGATGCCCAAGGCGTCCCGGTCACCAGGATGATTATCGTGCCTGCCGACGCCGGCGTCATCGAGGAGAACTGGTCGACCCTGGGCATGCGGGGCACCGGCAGCAACGAACTGGTCATCGAAGAAACGTTCGTCCCCGACGAACACACCTACTTGCTCTACGATCCCTCGCCCCTGGAAGGGCCTCTCTACGACCCGCGCACGGTCACCGTCACCAGTTGGGCCCTGGTCGCCGCCAACGCCCTGGGCATGGCGCGGGGGGCCATGAACGCCTTCGTCCGCCTGGCCACCGAGTCGGGGTCGACCACCTCGCCAACGCTAATGCGGGACCGGACACCGATCCAGACCACCACCGGCGAGGCCGAGGCCATCATCAGCGGAGCGCGGGCCTACGTGTTGGACGCGGTGGGCGCGGTGTGGGAGGCGGCTCGCCAGGGTGTCTCCGACCCCGGACCCCAGGTTTTGCAAGCAAGGCTGGCCATCACCCACGCCATGCGGGAGTCGGTCCGGGCCGTGGACCTGCTGTTCTACGCGGCGGGCACCAACGCCATCCACGAAAACAACGACTTGGAACTCTTCTTCCGGGACATCCACACCGCCGGGCAGCACATAGCCGCCCTGCACTCCAACTTCGAATACGGCGGTCAGGCGTTGCTAGGGCTGACCCCGGGCGCGGCAGGCTGGTAGCGCAGCGAAAAGGCATGTTCCTTCTACTGTCACGCTGAGTGAAAGGGTACGATGTGCGGCGCGGCTGGGTTTGGAAGCGATGCCGTATTGCTAGGTTGAACAACGAGATCCTTTCCCGACGCGTCGGGACCGCCCCAGAATGACATTGGCGAAGGTCATTAAAACCTTCGAAACGTCGCCTGGCCACCAACAATCCGACCGCCCGCATCGGTCAATCCCAATCAGACCCTACCGTACTCCGCCCCAACAAAACGCGGCTGCGCCGCCTAGGGGCGGACCCAGGTCTCGGACCAGGCTAGGCAGGCGGAGCTGCTGTCCTTGTCGCCCCGGCTCTCGTGTATCACCTTGCCTGACGCCGCGTCTCCGTTCAGGGTCAACTGGGCTTTCCTGGCCGGGATGAAGCAGCTATAGACCCCGTGGGGACGGTTGGACGATCCCGCCGGCACCACCAGCATGTAGGGTTCCATGAAGTCGTACCAGGTCATTGCAATCGTCTCGTCGTCGCTTTCGATGGTCTCGGTCCAGAAGGTGTTGGGGTCGCCCTTCCTGCTGAATTCGGCGTCGATCACCTGCATATCCTGGTCGGCGAAATCGGGGTATAGCATGCTCTCAATCTCGTCTTGGAGCCAACGGGCAAGGGCGATATTGTCAGAGTAGATCCGGACCTCGTCCCCGACCAGATCGCTCCTCAAGAACAGGACGTGTCCTGCTCCCGCCGGAGACCATAGCACCCGCCAATGGCTGGCCCTGGTCGTCTGGTTCTCACCCGCCGGGTCCAACAGGCGGATGAAAGAGTTCTCACCGGTTAGGCGAATCTTGTTTGGGTCGGTGGGATTGACTGTGGCCAAGGCTGGGCCTCCTTCAATTATTTTTTATTTAATGGCGTGATTGCCGCGATTGAGCGTGGCGATATAGTAGCACTCAGGGGGGTTGCGGGCCACTGGCAGTTGGTTGCTGTGGGGCACTTGCCCCCACTCTAACTCTCCCCCGGAACGGGGGAGAGAACTGGTCCCTTCCCTCGGGACGGGGGAAGGTTAGGTCCCCCGATGCATCGGGGAGACTCACGGCGGAGTCGGAGATGGGGGCGTCCCTTCACGCCAAGGAACCCCGCAAATCGAAAGCGGCCACCCAACCTAACGGGTGACCGCTTCTAGTTTACCTAGGCCAGGCTGGGCGGGTTAGTCCCCAGCGTTAATCTTTTGCAGGGAACCAGTCCTGTTTCCAGGGGAAGTCGCCGTTGGCGTCGTCGTAGACGGGCGTTCCGGCGTTGACCCGGTCCCGGTAGGGGCTGGTGATGGGCTCGCTGTACGGATAGATGCCGCCCTCGTAGGCCTCCGGGCCCTTCTTGAAGTGCTTGGCCTGATCGAAGGTCTCCACGAACGGGGCGTCGATGTCGTAGAGTTGGTCCACGGTCTTGGGCCGGGGGCCGGCCTTGGAAACATGTCCGTAGAGCTCGTGTCCCATGATGCTCTCGGCCATCCAGACGCAGTCGATCAGCTTGTCGATGTCCACGCCGGTCGGGACGCCCATGTCCTCCATCATGTGGAGCAGGTCTTCGGTGGGGGCCATGCCGGTGGCGCGGCCGTTGCCGCAGTAGGGGCAGCCGCCGAACCCGCCGATGGTGCCGTCCAGTTCCAGGGTGTCGTCGGGGCCCAGGATGCGCATGGCGGCGTAGGCCGAAGCGATGGCCATGTTGCGGCCGTTGTGCAGGTGCAACCGGATGTGGCTAATCTCGGGCCACTTTTCCTTGACCCGGTACACACTCTCCTCAACCTTGGCCGGCGTGCAGTGGCTCATGGGGTCGCCCATGGACACGCTGCGCACGTCGATGCCGACCTCGTCCCACATGCTGTGTTGCCTTTCCATCATTATCATGAGGCTGTCCACCGGGAACTCCCCCAGGAAATTGGAACCCCAACTGGCGTTGGTCCCGATGCCGGCCTCTTTGATGTTCAGCTCTTGGGCCTGGGCGACGATCTGGGGCCAGCGCTCCATCTCCTGCATCTGGGTGCGGTTGGTGTTGCGGCGGACGAAAACGTCGCACATGTGGCAATTCAACCGGGGGTATCCGTCCCGCTCGATGGTGAGAGGGGGAGAATACGCCTTCGCCCGTTCCACGCCCCGGGAGTTGAGCGCCAGCGCCGTATAGGTGACGCCGGGTTTGGGCGTGAACTTGGTCACGATCTCGTCGATGCGCTCCATCTGAGGGGTCCACTTGGGGCTGACGAAGGAGCCCACGACGATCTGCTTCAGGCCGGTCTCCGAGAGAGCGTCAAGCAATTGGACCTTGTCGTCAACGGAGATCTGGGAATCTTCGATCTGCATGCCTTCGCGCATGCCTTCTTCCTTGTATTTCACTATCGGCCAATCTGGCATTGGGGCCTCCTTATCCGGACGTCTCTGGATCGGTTATATTCCACCGTTTTCGTTCAGCGCCTGACCATCACCGGCGTGTTGGTTTCGGGCGGCCTTGGCGGGAACTTCGAGTTGGCCGAATTGTATGGCGGCCGCAGATTCGTTGTCAAGAAATCAATGGTCAGAATATCGGCTCACCAAACCCGTGCCAGGCCTGCCGCGGCGCGAGGAGCTCATATTGACATCGATTCCGCGTCCCTTCTATAATTCCCCCTGAACCCGTAGTGCGGGTCCCGATTAAAAATAGAATCGTCTAGGCACGTAGGGGAGCTCGGTTTAGCCGGGCTGAGAGGGTGGCCGTGATTGCCACCGACCCTTGCGAACCTGATCTGGGTAATGCCAGCGGAGGGAATCGGACTAGAGCGCTAACTATATCGTTAGGCCGCCAGGATTTATCCGTTGGCGGCTTATTTTTTTGCCCGGTTGAAACGGCGAACCGCAGGTAGAAATCAGCAGGTAGATTCCAAGAGGCGGATCTCAGATGTCAACGGACACGGCAGTCCGGCCCAAAATTCGAATCGAGTCACTCCATAAGTCCTACGTCATCGACGGCAAGCGGCAGGACGTGCTGGGCGGAGTGGACCTGACGGTGAATGAAGGCGAGTTCGTCAGCATCATCGGCCCCAGCGGCTGCGGCAAAAGCACGCTGCTCAATATCATCGCCGGACTGGACCAGCCGGACTCGGGCATCGTCGAACTCTCGGGCGAACGATCGGGGAGCGGGGACGGGCGGCTGGGACGGACCGGGTACATGCAGCAGAAAGACCTGCTGCTGCCCTGGCGCTCGGTCCTGGACAACACAATCTTGGGATTGGAACTGCGGGGAGTTTCCCGGCGACAGGCCCGGGAACAGGCCTTGGAGTTCACCGAGGCGTTCGGCCTCAAGGGTTTCGAGCACCAATATCCCTACGCCCTTTCCGGCGGCATGCGGCAACGGGCCGCTTTTCTCAGGACCATGCTGCTGGACCAGGACGTTGTGTTGTTGGACGAGCCCTTCGGCGCGCTGGACGCCTTGACCCGGGTCCAGATGCAGGAATGGCTGCTGCAGTTGTGGGAGTCGTTCAACAAGACCATCGTATTGATCACCCACGACGTTGACGAGGCGCTGCTCCTATCCGACCGGGTGTACCTGCTCACCGCAAGACCGGGCCGGGCCACCTTGGTCCTGGATGTGGCATTGCCCCGGCCGCGGCATTACGACATGGTGACCAGCCCCGAATTCAGCGCCCTAAAGGCCCGTCTGATGGAGCCTCTCCGGTCGCAGATCGAAACGGTACGATCCGGCGGCCAGGCCGCCTGAAGAACCGCTTTTACCAGATGAATATCTTAAAGAAGACCGCCGGCCTGACCACATGGCTCCTGCCCGTATCCATCCTGATCGGGCTGGTGGCCGCGTGGGAGTTGTGGGTGAATCTGGCCGATGTCCCCAAGTGGCAGCTCCCCGCGCCCTCGGAGATCGCCGAAGAGTTGGGCTCCAGCAGCGGCCTGCTCTGGACCCACACTCTGGTCACCTTGCAAGAGATTGTGTTTGGATTCCTGGCCGCGCTGGCCGCGGGGCTGGTCTTGGCCGGGGGAATAGCCTATTCCCGGGTCCTGGAACGCTCGGTCTACCCCATCGTCATCGCCTCCCAGACGGTGCCCATCATCGCCATCGCGCCGCTGCTGCTGATCTGGGTCGGCTACGGGCTCACGCCCAAGGTAATCATCGTGGCCCTGATCTGCTTCTATCCCATCGCCGTGAACACGGTGGACGGGCTGAAAGCCGCCGACCCGGACATGGTCAACATGCTCCGGACATTGGGCGCTTCCAGGTGGCAGGTGTTCACCAAGCTGCAGGTCCCCACGGCGCTGCCCTTCATGTTCTCTGGCATCAAGATCGGCGTCTCCGTGAGCGTGATTGCCGCTGTCATCGGCGAATGGGTCGGGGCCAGCGAAGGTCTGGGGTACCTGATCACCTATTCTCAACCCCTGTTCCTCACGGCGAGGGTATTCGCCGCCATATTCGTCCTATCAGTCATGGGCATCAGCTTGTTCTTGCTGGCGGTAATCGCCGAGCGAATGATGATGCCCTGGCATTTCAATGAGAAACGGTCCAACTCGATGCGCCAACTTTAGACCATGGGATTCAGATTAAGGAGACTCCTCGACATGAAACTCTTCAAGATACCGGCTGCCGTGTTGCTCTCGCTATTATTCGTCCTCTCCATGTTGGCTGCCGCCTGCGGTGGGGATTCAACGCCAGAACCCAAGGAACTCACCAAGGTCTCCATCGCCTTGGACTGGTTCCCCTGGTCCAACCACTCCGGCCTATTCATAGCCCAGGAACGGGGCTACTTCGCGGAACAGGGACTGGAAGTGAACATCTACGTCCCCGGCGACCCGTCCACCGTGCTGCAGACCGTCGCCGCCGGCCGGGACGATTTCGGTATCAGTTACCAGCCGGAATTGCTCATCGCCCGTGAAAAGGGCATCAAGGCCGTGTCCATCATGGCCTTGGTCCAGCACCCGCTCAACTCGGTGATGACCCTGAAGGAGTCCGGGATAGTCGAGCCCAGGGACCTCAAAGGCAAGAAGGTCGGCTCGCCGGGGCTGCCCTCGGACGAGGCGCTGATCGACACCATGCTGCGTCACCAGGGGCTGACCATCGATGACGTTGAGATGGTGAACGTCGGTTTCGACCTGGTTTCCGCCCTGATCAGCGAGAGCGTGGACGCCATCGTCGGGGCCTACTGGGTCCACGAGTCCATCTCGGCCAACAATCTGGGATTCGAACTGAACATCATGCGCATGGAAGAGAACGGCGTCCCCGATTTCTATGAATTGGTCATCGTGGCCAGCGAAGATAAGATCGCCAACGACCCGGAAATCGTCCAGAAGTTCGTCCGCGGCGTTACCCGGGGCTACCAGGACGCCATCGCCGATCCCCTGGACGCCGTGGCCCTCTTGAAGTCGGTGAAGCCGGAGACAGACCTGGCGATCGAGAACCCTGGTGTCGCGTTGCTGGCCCCATTGTGGGCGACGGACAACGGAGTTTTCGGCTGGCAGGAGCAGGACCGCTGGGAGGGGTTCGCCAAGTGGATGGTGGAAACGGGCCGGCTGTCTTCGACTACCGACGCCACCGCCGCCTACGACAACAGTTTCGTGGAGGAGGCCAACTAGGGCCGATGAAAATTACGCCCGGTGATATACTTTCTCCAGACTGGCCAGCCTGACCTGCAGGCCCTAACCCGCAGGCTTGGTTGTTGGGGGATAACCGATGGCGCTCTATTTTTTATTGGGGTCGTTGACCCACGACGGCCAACGGATGCTCCACGGCAACCCAAATCTCATCGCGGACCGCACCAGGGACTTGAAAATCCCGGGGGCTGAGATACTGGGACAGTACGCCGTTTTGGGGCGGTATGACTTCGTAATGATGGTGGAGGCCGACGACAACGACGCCGTGGCGCGATTGTCCCTGGAGTTGGGCATGCGCACCGGGCTCCATCTGGAGACACTGCCGGCCATACCCATCGGCTTCATGGGCGGCGGGCCTCCCCCTGACCCATCCGACCAGGCGGAGTCGGTTACGCTCACCCCGGATATCACACCGGAAGATGCGCCGGGCGATGGGTAATTTTCCCGCCGGAG
>CAYMZL010000063.1:0-8971 GCA_964394825.1 uncultured Dehalococcoidia bacterium
TCTGATTATCAACCTACGCGCAGGGGTTTCCTATGTCAAGGAACATCGTCCGGCCTTTGGATTGGAATGCCCCTAGGTCTTTCCGGCCCGGGCCAATCCCTTCAGGTAGGCGATGTGGCCCTGGTGCTGGTAGACCTCGCCAACAACCTGCCTGAATATCCTACCCACCGACATCTCCGGCCGGGCCTGCCGGGGGACCTCGTCCATCTGCTCGGGAGTGACCGTCTTCAGGTAGCTCAACGTAGCTGTCCGCACCGCTTGCCCATACTTCAGCATTATGGACAGATCGTAAGCCGGGAAGTTGGCCACTTGCTCCTTTGTATGGTCGAACCCGTTGTCCCTGGTCGGCAACCCGAAGGTCTCGTTCCAGGCGTCCCGTTCCCATATCTCGGTCTGACGCTGGATGAAGAACTGGAACCACATGTCTTCCACCCTGGTCATGTGCCAGAGGATCCAGCCGATGGGATTTGCCTCCGGGCCGGGGCGCCACATCAGCTCTTCAGGTGTCAGGTCCCCAAGGGCGTCCATCAGATACTCGTGTTCGGTGTTAAACGCGTCTTCGATAAACTCGTTAAGAGTCATCCCATCTCTCCGATTGATCGGCCGGGATTTCCCCGCCCGGGTGATTTTCCGGCAGGCCCACATGATACACCGGCCGCCGCATCCAGGGTATGCTAAACTGCACGCGGCGCGCGCCTGTGCCTAGCTGGCGTTCATCCTATCTAGCAATCCCACCGGGAGCACTCTGCATGGCGGATAAATTGATTACTCCGGCGGTCCGCGCCTTGATCGGCAGCGAGACCCCGCCTGAGAAGAACCGTTTCCCAATAAGCGGCGAGATGGCCTACGATCTGGCCGACGCCACCGAAGACCCCAACCCCCTATACATCGACGAAGCCCAGGCCGAGGCCAGCCGGTTCAAAGGATTGCTCTGCCCTCCGCTGGCCACCTGGAAGGACATCGCTCCGTCCATCGGCTATTTCGGCGCCGGCCAAGAGTCCCACTTCGATGTGCCGCTGCCCTTCAACAGCTACGGGTTGAACGGCGGCAGCGATTGGCAATTTCTGCGTCCGGCTTACGTCGGCGACTGGGTCACCCGCCGATTCCGCATCGTGGACATCTTCGAGAAGGTGGGCCGGTCCGGACCGTTGGTCTTCGTGGTGCGGCGGGAGACCCAGACCAACCAACACGGGGACGCCATCAGCGTGGCGGACCGGGTGAGCATCCACCGGGGCCGGCCAACCGGCGACGAGGTCAAGGCGGCCGCCGACGCCGGGCAGGGATTGGAGACCGTGGTGATCTCCCCGCCGGCGCCGGACCACACCGTTCCCCGGGCGGTCCATGCAGCGGGGGCGCAGAGGCATTTCGAGGACATGTCGGTGGGCCTGGAGTTGGACCCGGTGGTAAAAGGACCGCTGACCACCACCCATCTGGTGCGGTGGGCGGCCGCAAACGGGAATTACGCCCGCATCCACTGGGACCTGCCCTTCGCCCAAATCCATCAGGGCCTGGCCAACGTGGTGGTGAATGGTTCGTTGAAGAACCAGTACCTCGGGCAGTTGATGATCAAGTTCGCCGGCCCGGAAGGCTGGTTCAAACGTTTCTATGTGGAACACCGGGGGATGGACTACCCGGGAGACGTGATCACCGCCTCGGGAACGGTCACCGCCGTCCGCGAGGCCGGCGGCCACGGCTACGTGGACTGCGAGTTCGATCTGACCAACAGCCGGGGGGAGCAGACCGCCTCTGGGAGAGGCACGGTGGTGCTGCCCAAGCAGGGCCAGAGCCTGCCCCTGGTCTGGGAGTTGGAAGACTGATGCCCGCCGGGCTCCTGTCCGGACTCCGCGTATTGGACCTCGGCTCCGGGATCTCCGGGCCTTGGTGCGCCAAGATTCTGGCGGACTACGGGGCGGAGGTCATCAAAGTGGAACCTCCCGGCTCCGGCGACGCCACCCGCCGCATGGGCCCCTTCGCGGGCGACGACCCGGACCCGGAAAAGAGCCTGACCTTCCTCTACCTGAACACCAACAAGAAGGGCGTCACCCTGGACCCATCGGCCGCCACCGGACGCAAGCTTCTGGACCGTTTATTGGCGGACGCCGATGTCCTGGTTGAGAACAACCCGCCGGCCCAAGCCAAGGAGCTTGGCCTGGACTACCAGTCCCTTGCCGCCGTAAACCCCCGATTGGTCGTCACGTCCATCTCCGCATTCGGCCAGACCGGGCCCTACCAGGATTTCCAGGCCACCGACATCGTGGCCTATGCCCTGAGCGGACTCATGTACCACACAGGAGATTCGGACAAGGAGCCTCTGCGCAACGTCCTCGACCAGTCCTTCTACGTGGCCGGGGCCAACGCCGCCGCCGCGACCCAGGTGGCCCTGTTCGCCCGGCTCTCCTCCGGCGAAGGCCAGCACGTGGACGTCTCGACCGCCGAATGTCTGGGCGCCCACCTGGTCCAGCCTCTGCCCTATTACAACTACATGGGGGCGGTGAAGGGGCGGCGTCCGGTGCGAGGCGCCGGTTTTGAAGAACTGATGCCCGCCCGCGACGGCTACGTCTCCCCGTCGGTGCAGGGCTCCCAACCGTGGTCGACGATCGCCAGTCTGATTGGGCTTGAGGAGTTGCAGGACGAGAAATTCGCCACCGGCGCGGGCCGGGTCGCCCATGGGGAGGAGCTGAAAGAATTGTTGATCAAGGGGCTGGCCCAATGGGACCGGATGCCCCTTTTCCTGGCGTCCGGGGAGCGCCGGTTGGTGTTCGGCATGGCCCAAGACGCGGGAGACCTGGCCGACTGTCCCCACCTCCAAGCCCGGGACTTCTTCGTCGAGGTGGTACACCCCGTGGTTGGCCGGGCCCAATACCCCGGCATGGCCGTCCGGCTGCCTGGAGAGACCATCACCGGCTCCCAACCGGCACCGCTCTTGGGCCAGCACAATTCAGAGATATTTGGCGGACTGGGCTACCCGCCGGAAGACCTGGTGTCCCTCCGCCAGCAGGGCGTCATCTAATGACACTTCTAGGTGAAATTGTCAATTACTGATTCACCCCCACTCTAACTTTCCCCTTGAGGGGGAGAGAACTAGTCCCTTCCCCCGGCGCGGGGGAAGGTTAGGATGGGGGCGATGCGCAGAGTTACACACCCATGCCGCAATCTCCATTAAGAAATATCCGGGTACTGGACCTAAGCCGGGTCTTCGCCATGCCCTTCGCCGGGGCAAACCTGGCCGACCTGGGCGCCGAGGTCATCAAGATTGACACCTGCCAGGCCCAGTTCATGGACACCACCCGGACCATAACGGGACCGTTTCCTGACAATCAACCCGGTGAGCTTTGGTGGGAGCAAGGTGGCACTTTCCAGACGCTCAACCGGGGCAAGCGGAGCCTGACCTTGGACCTCCGGTCCGTCGAGTCTCAGGCGGTCATCAAAGACCTGGTTCAGGTATGTGACGTGGTCTTGGAAAATTTCACCCCCCGGGTGATGGCCCGGTTTGGGTTGGACTATGAGAGTCTCCGGGCCAAGAAGCCAGACCTGATCATGGTTTCCAACACCGGCTACGGCCACAGCGGGCCCTGGAGCAGCTTTGGGGCCATGGCGTCGGCCCTGGAACCGACCCACGGCACCGGGGCCTTCATGGGTTACCTGGAGGAAGGGCCGGACGGCCGCCTGGCCGAGGGACAGGTCCCCAACAAGATGGGCAACTCCTACTCCGATTTCCTGGCCACCTGGACGGCCCTGGGCGCTGTGATGGCGGCATTGCTGCGGCGGGCCCGCACCGGCGCAGGCCAATGGATCGACCTGGCGATGTACCAGACCGGCGCCACGGTTATCGGCACGGGCCTCCTGGACTTCGCCTTTAACGGCCGGCGGACGCAGCGGATCGGAAACCGCCATCCCGTCTGGTCGCCCCACGGCGTCTATCCGTGCCAGGGCCACGACCAATGGGTGGCCCTGGCAGTGCGGCACCAAGGCGACTGGTTGGCGCTATGTCGGACCCTCGGCAGGCCGGAGCTCGCATCCGACCCCCGGTTCGCCGACCCCATAGACCGCCGCCAACACCAGGAGGAACTGGACGAGATTATCGCGTCCTGGACATCTGCCCGGACCTCCTACCAGGCTACGGATCTGCTGCAAGGGGCCGGGGTGCCGGCCGGAGCGGTGCTGACGGCCAAGCAAGCGTTGACCGATCCCCATTATCTGGCCCGGGGGTTCTTCGAGACCGTGCACAACCCTCCAGAGGTGGACCTGAGACCAAAGGGATACGTGGGACGGGGCTGGAAGTTCTCCATGTGTGAAGCCGAGATACGGGGCCCGGCTCCCCGGCTGGGCGAGGCCAACGATTACGTCCTGAGAGAGTTGCTGGGGATCGATTCAGCCCGCCTGAAGGCGTTTGCGGAAGATTGGACCATCGGGAACGCGCCGGAGGGCGGCGGAGCGCCGGGCGTGGTCCCGCTGGACGAACAGGTGGAACTGGGGTGGATCGCCGAATACGACCGCGACTACTTGGAACGGCTGCCGCTCGTTTGATGCAGTTCGCGCCGCGTTTTAGGCTGTTCGATGGAACCGAGATAAATCGGAATTCCACGCTCTGACGCTTGACACGTTGGAAAATCGGCTCCTATAATTAACGCTGGATTCCCCGCAAACGCCCGCGTTTTTCATTTAGCGTTCCGCAACAAGACCCTGTTGCCATTGTATCCAGTGGCGTGCCCATGAGGGCGGCGGTCTGGCTAATTGACCATCAGGCAGGTTCCCTCCCCAACACCCATCTTTCGCGTAGGCAAATGCCGACAAAGTTTATCTTCGTTACCGGGGGAGTTGTCAGTTCATTAGGCAAAGGGATCAGCGTCGCATCGATAGGACGCATCCTGAAGAGCCGAGGAATCACCGTCTCCGTTATCAAGCTGGACCCTTACCTCAACGTCGATCCCGGAACCATGTCCCCCTATCAGCACGGCGAGGTCTTTGTGACCCAAGACGGCGGCGAGACCGACTTGGACCTGGGCCACTACGAAAGATTCATCGACGTCGAGCTGACCCGGACCTCCAATCTCACCGCCGGAGAGGTCTATCTAAACCTGATAGCCAAAGAGCGCCGCGGCGACTTCCTCGGCGGCACCATTCAGACGGTGCCCCACGTTACCAACGCCATTAAAGACAGGGTGCTCGCTCTGGCCGCCGAATCGGGCGCCGATGTGATCATCGCCGAGGTCGGAGGAACGGTCGGCGACATCGAGGGCCTGCCTTTCTTGGAGGCCATCCGGCAGATGCGGAACGATGTGGGCCGGGACAATGTGTTCTACATCCACCTGACTTTGCTTCCTTATATAACAGCAGCACAGGAACTGAAGACCAAACCGACCCAACATAGCGTGAAAGAACTTCGCTCCATAGGGATCCAGCCCGACGCCATTCTTTGCCGAAGCGACCATCCGGTATCCGAGGCCATCTGCGAAAAGATTTCGGCCTTCTGTGACGTTCCCATCAAAGCCGTGATTCCCTTGCTTACCGTCGATAATGTATATGAAGTTCCCCTGATGCTCGAGGACGCAGGCTTGGGAGACATCGTCTTGGACTCCCTCGGCCTTTCCGGCCACCCCCGGGACATGACCGAATGGTCGGCGATGGTCGACCGGATGAACGAGCCCAAAGAAAGCCTGTCCATCGCCCTGGTCGGAAAGTATGTCGAATACCCCGATTCCTACATCTCGGTCCGCGAGGCCCTACGGCACGCCGGGCTGGACCACGGCAGGGACGTCGATCTCCAGTGGGTCCATTCCGAGGAGATCGAGCGAGACGGGCCGGACGCCCTCCTATCCGGCGTCTGCGGGATCGTGGTGCCGGGCGGCTTCGGCCCCCGGGGCGTTGAGGGAATGATCGAGACGGTACATTACGCCAGGGAACACCGGGTGCCCTACCTGGGCCTTTGCCTGGGTCTGCAGGTGATGGTCATCGAGTGGGCCAGAAACGTCCTGGGCATAAAGGACGCCAACTCCTCGGAGCTGGCCCCCGATACCGAAAATCCAGTGGTGCACATAATGCCCGACCAAAAGGGCGTCTCAAGCAAGGGCGGCACCATGCGGTTGGGAGATTATCCCTGCCATCCGCAATCCCATACCCGGACCAAAGCGGCCTACGGCGCCGACATGATAATGGAACGGCACCGCCACCGGTTCGAACTTAACAACGCTTACCGGGAATCCCTGGAAAATTCGGGGCTGATCGTCGGCGGCCTGTCCCCCGACGGCAATCTGGTCGAGACCGGTGAAGTGAGGGACCATCCGTTCATGGTCGGCACTCAATTCCACCCCGAGTTCAGGTCCCGGCCCAACCGGCCCCACCCATTGTTCAGCCAGTTCATCGGGGCCGCCAAAGAGACCATCCGTGAGGGCGTTCAACGGCCTCTGCCTCTGGACCTGAGCGCCAATTAGCCCGCTCAACCCCATGCGTCTGTCTTCTGATCAAATGATAAAACCCCAAATAACCGGTCAAGTTGTCCCTATTCCACCGGTCGTCCCTATTCTGATGGAAACGGGAGCATCGAACAAAAACTTCCAAGGTCAGTGAAGACATGAAGCTCTTTTTGGACACAGCCAACATTCAGGAGATCCGAGACGGAGCCCGGCTGGGGGTGATCAGCGGTGTCACCACCAACCCCTCGCTGGCATCTGCTGAAGGCATTGGAAACGCCGAGAGTTATAAATCAGCGGTGCGGGAGATCTCCGACATCGTTGATGGGCCCATATCCGTGGAAGTGATATCACTGGATGCCCAAGGCATGGTGGCCGAAGGCCGGGACATCGCCGGCTGGATACCCAATCCCTGGGTGAAGATCCCCAGTACCATCGACGGGTTTGAAGCCATCTCCATCCTGTCCAGTGAAGGCATCAAGATAAATCAGACGCTGTGCTTCTCGGTCAATCAGGCCCTCCTCGGCGCCCAGGCCGGGTCCACGGCCGTTAGCCCCTTCATTGGGCGCCTGGACGACATCGGTATCGAGGGTATCGACCTTATCAGCGACATCGTATCCGTGTTCCGGCAACATGAGATCGACACCAAGGTGTTGGCGGCCAGCATCCGTAGCCCGCTTCACTGCACCTTGGCGGCGCAGGCCGGGGCGCACATCGCCACCATTCCTTATAAAACTCTGGTCCAGATGGCCCAGCACCCCCTGACCGACTCGGGCGTGGCGCGGTTCAAGGCGGACTGGGAGAAAACAGGCAGCTCATAGCCGGCGGCCGGCCGGCGCAACAAAAGGTCACCCGGTCCGTTAAATGACAATTCACTGCACCGACGCGGCCCCCGATGAATCGGGGCAAAGCGTCACTTCCGCAAATTCCGGAACGCGGCCACTGCTGGGCCCACAGTCCGGTGCAACATCTGAAGACCCCCACAAGAGGTGAACATGGCGACCACTCAAAGAATGCTTGATGTGTCGGAGATGGGGGCCAAGTCCAAAGAAGAACTATTGGGCTTGGCCAGCGATGTCGGATTAAACGACACCACCGCTCTGGCGAATCTGCACAAGGAAGACCTGCTCAGCCGGCTGTTTCAAGTGGTATCCGCCCAACAGTCGCTGATCTCCACCGGCATACTGGAAATAATGGACGAGGGTTACGGGTTCCTTCGCCAGATCACCTCCTACCGGGCTTCGGGAGACGTCTACATCTCCCAGTCCCAGATCCGGCGGTTCAACCTGCGGACCGGCGACACCGTCACCGGACAGGTCCGGCCACCCAAAGAGGGAGAGCGCTACTTCGGACTGGTGCGGGTCGAGTTGATCAACGGGATGGAGACCGACCAGGTCCAGAGCCGCTACCGGCCGACCTTCGAGCATATGACCCCCATCTTCCCCGAGAAACAGGTCATCCTGGAAACGGCCGGCTCGGAGCTTTCCACCAGGATGGTGGACCTGTTCGCACCCATCGGTCTGGGCCAGCGCGGTCTGATCGTCTCGCCCCCCAAAGCAGGCAAGACCACCATGCTGAAACAGATCGCCCACGGCGTTCAGGAGAACTGCCCCGAGGCCACGTTGATGGTGGCCCTCATCGGAGAGCGGCCCGAGGAGGTGACCGATATGCGCCGGGCGGTCAAGGGCGACACCTTCGCTTCCACCTTCGATGAATCGGTCGAAGAACAATGCCGGGTCGCGGAGCTCTGCCTGGAACGGGCCAAGCGGCTGGTTGAGATGGGGCAAGACGTCATCATCCTACTGGACAGCATCACCCGCCTCACCCGGGCCTACAACCTGGCCGTGCCCTCCAGTGGACGGACCCTCTCCGGCGGCATCGACCCAGCGGCCCTCTACCCGCCCAAGAAATTCTTCGGCGGCGCCCGCAACATCGAGGAGGGCGGCAGTCTGACCATCATCGCCACCTGCTTGGTCGATACCGGCAGCCGGATGGACGAAGTGATCTATGAAGAGTTCAAGGGCACCGGGAACATGGAACTGCATCTCGACCGGAAATTGGCGGAACGCCGTTACTTCCCGGCCATCGATATCGTCCGGAGCGGCACCCGGCGGGAGGAGCTGCTCTTCAGCGAAGATACGTTGAAGCAGATCGTACTGCTGCGCCGCATGATCAGCCTCATCTCCAACGATGGTTCGGTGAACGCCACCGAGCGGGTGTTGGAACGGCTGGCCAAGTCGGACAACAACGAAGAATTTCTGGCTAACCTGAACAAAGACGCCTAGAACCCATTTCAACAGGTGGTTCGACGAACTCACCACGAACGGGTGGGGAGTGGCAAGGAAGAATGAAAACCGTTCGTCCTGAGCTCCGACCGTAGGTCGAGAGTCTCCCTCCCGATGGCATCGGGACATCGGGGGACATGTCGAAGGGCGCGCATCAGCCAAGTCCCTGGTGTAAGACCGATGTCCCACAGACGTCGAAGGACCCAAAAGCGCGGGGCGCCGGGTCTTGAAATTCCTTCTAAAAGACCTCCACCCTTGGCTTCAATTATTGGCGAT
>CAYMZL010000064.1:0-8933 GCA_964394825.1 uncultured Dehalococcoidia bacterium
GTCGCCAAGAGAAGTGCAGATGGATGGCCTCGTCGTAATGCACGGTGCGGCCGCCCAGTTCCCAAAAGCGCATGACCAGGGCCACGATGACCACGGCCAAGAACCCCGCTTCCAACCAACCAAAGGCGCGGCCGGTCCAGAGGCGGGAGACCAGTCTTTTAGGGTAATGGACCGCCGCTCGCTCACCGTTCATCTATTTTCAGCCGTTGATTGGACCATCTCGTAGACTATTACGCCGTCCTGTTCGAAGGCGGTTCTAAGGAATTCGCCGAAGTCCGCCAGGTTTTCGGCCCCGTAGGTCCGCCGCTCCCTTGAGCCCAGGTAAACGTAGCGCACTCCGTAGACCTCTAGCAACCGGCGCACCTCCTGGGGATCGTCGCTGCTGTAGATGGCCCTCACGTCGTCTTCCCGGCCCTGGAAGGACGATCTGGAGATGCGCCACTGGAGTTCGTGGCCCTTCCAGCCCAAGACGGTCGGCAGCCCGGTGCTGGAGGATATACGGGCGAAATCGGAGTAATCGTCTCCCACCGCCTCCACCATCCGTCCCCAGGGGGCATCGTCCCGCAGCCACTGGATGGCCGCGTACTCCCCCGGCGCGGACTGTTTTATAAACGCCAGGCCGTCCAGGGTATTGTCGTCCAACGTGTGGCCCTCACGGAGGATCCCGGTGCGGTCCAGCACCGCTCCCACCGGGTAGTAGAACGACGCCACCAGCAGCACCGCCACCGCCCCGGCCCACAGCAACCGGCCACCGCGCAGAAACCGGGCGGTTACTTTCGGAGCCAACGAGAACCCGCCCAGCCGGAGGGACCACTGCGCCGAGGAGCGGGCTGCCCATAGGTAGTACAGCCCGTAGCTCCCGACGATGCCTAGCAGCAGCCAGGCCTGGTAGTAGGTCTTGAACACCGTGTTCATCCGCCGGAAGCCGCCGCTGAACCGGTCCACGTTGTAGAAAAGCTCGGTTCCCACCAGCAGATAGAGAGCCAGCGCCGCGAGGAGCAGGGGGAAAACAATTGCCGGGTCCAGTTTGAGTCTGGCACGTTGCATGGCGCTGAACCCGGCCAACGCCACCAGGGCCAGCCCCGGAATCACCAGAATCATCCGCCCGCCGATCTCGTCCAAGGCCGCTTTAGTGCCGTCGCCGATCCAGGTCACGAAGAATGCCACGCCGACCCAGACCAGGAACGGTGTCGACGCCACCACCATGATCAAGACTGAGGCGGAGGTGTCGCCGTCGGAGGGCCGCACGAGTCCCGGGAGCTGACGAAACAGGAACGAAACGGCCAGCAGGATGAACAGTCCCATCGCCAAGAACAACAGGAAGGGCCTGGTGTTAACGTCCTGGAGCGGCAGGATGCCCGATGTTTGGGCTTCGAACCCGCTATAGAAGGGCAGGAACAGCACGACGGCCAAGGTCAGAACAGGCACGATAACGACGGCGGCATGGATGGCCGCCCCGGTCAAGTCGCCCTCACGGTCGCCGTAGGCCTTTACGAGCGCCACCGCCCCCAACATCGCGGCGATCACCAACAGGTCCGCGATGTTGATAAAGGCCAAAGAACCGATGAAGAGAGCGATGGCCGCCGACTCTACTGGATGACCCTTCAACCAACCGAGTCCCAATCTTTCCGTGGAATGGAATAGGTTGAGGCACAGTCCCAGGCCCAAGATGACGAAGGGCAGGCTCATCACGTGGGGGTGCAGGTCGCCCAGGATAAAGCTGAACATCGGGAACTCGGTGATCGTGTAGTCCAAGCTCTGGCCGCCGGACAGCGTGTCGATCACCCGGCTGGCCCGGAACCACCACCACTGGCCGTCAGGGAAGGCCCCGGAGCCCGTATTTCCCCCCTCGAGTCCCTTGATGCCCACCCACTCCCAGAATCCGCCGCCGGCCCAACCCCGCAGGTGCACGAACTCCATGGCCCCTTCCAGGTTTCCGGCCAGGAGTATCAAAACCGGGGCCGCCCCGCCGAAGACGATGCCGGCCTTGAGGCTCCCGCCGGACAGCCGGACCAAGTTGTAGACCAGCCCAAAAGCCCCGATGGCCACCAGCCCCGGCAAAAGGGCCACGCCCAGATTGTAGCCAACGCTGGAGACCACTCCGGTCAATTGGGTCAAGAAGGCCATCATGAAATGGCCGAAGTAGTAGTAGCTGATGGAATTCCCCGAGAGCCAGGGGTCCTCCGGCGGGAAGAAACGGCTCTGGAGCACCGCGTTCATGAACCCGAGGTCCATGGGCTTTTCGGTGTGGTTGATTGCGGGGACCTCGGAGACGATGCCCAGCCACATCAGGAAGAACCCGATGAACAGGACCTCGGCGGCCACCAGCATGGGCCAATGCTGGCGCACGAAGTCCTTGAATTCCGCCAGGAACCGGCGCCACAGGAGGGCGCTGGGGACCGCGGCCACGGCGAGGATGAGGATGATGGTCAGTTGGGTGTTGGGAGCGATATGGGACAGGCCCAGGACCCAGAGGACGTAGGAGAAGAACACCATGGCGGCGGGTTTGGCCAGGGTGAATCCCCGGTCGGGCAGCCGCCGGAACAGCACGAAGGCCGCGGGCAGGGCCAGTATGCCCAGGGCCTGGATGGCGATGTACCAGCTCAGTGCGTCAAGCACGGCTTAATCATCAAGGGCCGGGATGGAACGAGTCAGGAGAAGGGCAGGGGCCGGGAGGGGGTGGGCTGGGGTGCAGCGGGTCAGGGAACGGGCGCCAATAGCGATTCCACGAAGTCCCGGGTGTCGAAGGGCGCCAGGTCCGTGACGCCTTCGCCGGTGCCGATGAACAGGATCGGCATCTGGAGTTCCTGCTTGATGGCAAGAACGATGCCGCCCCGGGCCGTTCCGTCCAATTTGGCCAGGAATATGCCGGTACAATCTACTGCTTCCTTGAATGACTTGGCCTGGGCCAAGCCGTTGTGGCCGGTGGTGGCGTCCAGGGTCAGGATCACCTGGTGGGGCGCTTGCGGTTCCAGACGGGCCAGAACCCGGTGGACCTTGCGCAATTCCTCCATCAGGTTGGACTTGGTGTGCAGCCTGCCGGCGGTGTCGATGATCAATACGTCGGCGCCCCGCGCCTTGCCGGCCTGGTAGGTGTCGTAGGCCACCGCGCCGGGGTCGGACCCCGGTTCGTGGCTAATAACATCTACGCCGATCTGTTTCCCCAGGATCTCCAGTTGCTCGGCGGCGGCGGCCCGGAAGGTGTCCGCCGCGCCCAGGAGCACCTTCTTGCCCTCCTGGGTGAAGTGGTGGGCCAGCTTGGCGATGCTGGTGGTCTTGCCCACTCCGTTGACGCCCACCATCAGTATCACATACGGCCCCGTCACCTCAGTCTCATCCATCCAGAGAGATTCGGCGTTTTCAGGCTCCATGCCGGCCACCAAGGAATCTTTCAGCGACTGGAATACTTCCTCGCCCGACTCCAATCCCCGCTCCTTGACCGTCGCCTTCAACTCTTCGATGATGCGCAGGGAAGTTTCCACGCCAACGTCCGAGGAGATCAGTATCTCTTCCAGCTCTTCCCAGACCGCGTCGTCCAACTTGGACGACCGGAGCACGCCGAGGATCCGCCCGAACCAACGCTCGCGGCTGGGTTTCACCGCGTCCCGGGTGTGTTCAATGTTCTCTTGGCGGTTCCGTTTGAAGAGCCTGAGCATCTATCGTCCTGGAGTTGGGTGATCGAGAATTCGGCGGCCGACGAATACAAACCTGGATTGCGAAGATGCGAGGGGGGTTCCGGCTGTCTAGGCCTGGCCGGACAGCGCGGCCAAGGCGGCCTGCGCCGCCGCGCCTTCGGCCTCGGATTTCTTGCCACCGGCGCCGGTCCCCACAACCCGGCCGTCCACCAGAACATCCACGGTGAACACCGGTCCGTGGTCGGGCCCTTCGCTGCTTACCAGATTGTATGTGGGGGGATTCAGCCCCCGCCCTTGGACCATCTCTTGGAGGATGGACTTGGGGTTCTCCGGCGGCCCGCCCGCCTCATCGGCCTGGGCAAGTTCGACCTCGAGCAAGTTGAGGATGAATTGGCGGGTGAACTCGTTGCCCTGGTCGATGTAGACCGCCGCCACCAGAGCTTCGAACGCCGCCGCCAATACCGAGTCTTGTTGGCGGCCGTTGCTGGTCTCGACGCCCTTCCCCACGAATAGATAACCGCCCAAGTCGATGCGCCGGGCTATTTGGGCCAGGGTCTCGCGGCGGACCAAAGAGGAGCGGGTCTTGGTGAGCTGCCCTTCGTCAGCGTCGGGGAAGCGGCGGTAAAGCTCGGTTGAAATGGCCAGTTCCAGGACGGCGTCGCCCAGGAACTCCAGCCGTTCGTAGGACTCGGCTGGGTCCAGGCCGTTCTCGTTGCAGTATGAGGGGTGCACCAGGGCCAGCCGGAGCAGGCTGGGGTCCTTGAAGGAGAACCCCAGCACTGATTCAAGGGCCCTATTCGGGGCTGTTTTGTCTCTAGATGACCCCATGAGGCCACGGCGGCTGGGGGCGTTTGAACTCGCCGACATGGTCGAACTGGCTCATGGCCTTCGTCAGCGTCTCGTAGATCTCCGCCGCCTGTTCATCGGGGGGTATGAACATCTTCAGGAAGGTGGCTTTGCCCTCGCCGAAGATGAAGGTCGGCACTCCGAACGCCCCGTACTCTTCCACGGCTTTGGTGTGGGACTCGGCGATATCCTTCAGCAGCTCGGGGTCCGACTGGTCCTCGCTGAAGCGGGCCATATCCAGTCCCGCGGCAACGGCGGCTTCTTCCATGACGGCCGGGTCGTTCAGGTCTTTCTTGTCTTCGTGCCGGGCCCGGAGCAGGGCCATGAAGAAGGACTGGAACGCCTCTTCGCCCTGGCGCTTGGCGGCCAGACCGGAAACGTGGGCCAGGAAGGTCTGGTCGGTGCCGTCTTTGACCTCAGGCTGGTCCCAGAGCTTGATATTGCCATCATTGTTGTCGCTGTTGACCTGGGCCAGGGAGAAAGGTTGCCAGTCAACCTTGATCGTGTCTCCGGTGGACTCTTCCACTTTCGACAGCCACACGGCTGCGTTGTACACGAAGGGTCAACGGAAATCGTAATAGGTGGTGAATTGGGCATCGGCCATGGTGCTACCTCCCAAAGGTCGGCGGTTTGCGCGGCTGTGCGCTCGATTGGATTGTATCCACAGGCTTGCACGTTGTCAAAGCGCAATAACTTGGATTTTCCCGGCTTTCACCGATTCATATCAGGACGGGACTCACGCCTGGCAACGAGGCCACCGTGCTATAATTTTGACTCCGGTTCTCTCCCTCGACAGGAGGCCACCCACGCCTGATTCCCGGCCCGAATCCACCTCAACCCGCATCTCCCTGGACCGAGTCGCCGGAGGCGTCAGCGGAGGCTGCTTGGCGGTGTTCTGGTCGCTGCGCCGCCGGGCCACCGGCGACGGACTTCCGGTCTATCTGGTGGGAGGGCCGGTCCGGGACGCCATCCTGGGCGCCCCGGTGAAAGACCTGGACTTCGTGTTGGTGGGCGATGCCCCCGCATTGGCTGAGGACCTGGCCGGAGAGCTCGGCGGCGAGGTCACGGTGCACCCCAGGTTCGGCACCGCCACGGTGGAGATTGAAGGCGGACGGGTGGACATCGTCACCGCCCGGAGAGAGTCCTATCCCTTCCCGGGTTCCCTTCCGGAGGTTTCGGCCAGCAGCCTTGAGGACGATCTGGCCCGGCGGGACTTTTCCATAAACGCCATGGCGCTGCCCCTTTCCGGAGATTTCCCTGAAGTCATCGACCCTCACGGCGGCATAAAAGACCTGAATGGCAGGTCGGTCCGCACCCTGCATCCCGGCAGTTTCACCGACGACCCAACCAGGATGCTGCGGGCCGTGCGGTACGAGCAAAGGCTGGGTTTTCAGATCGCCGACCGCACCGTGTCCGAATTGAAGGAAGCTCTGGCCGGGGGCCACGCGGAGGCGGTCACCGGAGACCGCTGGCGGCAGGAATTAGAAAAGATCTTCGAGGAGGAGCGGGCGGCCGGGATGCTGCTCCGCGCCGCGGAGTTGGGCGTGCTGGCGGCCGTGCATCCCGCTTTGTCCGACGCCCAAGGGCTGACCCGATTGGACGGGGAGAATAGCCTGGGTCCGATGGACTATCTGGCCGCACTGGTGTGGTCTCTGAGCGCCGCCGACGGAGATGCGGTGAGCCGCCGGTTGAACCTGCCCGCTGCCTGGGCGCGGGTGGTACGTGATACCATTGCATTGAGAGAATTGGAGCCTGTCCTCTCCCGCCCGCCGGTCAGGGTCTCGGCTGTCTGCCGGGCGCTGAACGGGCTGGACCCCGGCGCCATCGAGGCGTCGGCCCGGCTTTTCTTGGACCCCCAGGTCGCCGGGTTGCTTCGTCAATACCTGGCGGAATGGCGGTTGATCGTTACGGCGCTTACCGGCGACGACCTGCTGGCGATGGGTGTGCCCCGGGGCCCCAAGGTTGGCGAGGTATTGCGGGAGCTGCACTCGGCGAAATTGGACGGCCTGGCCGGCAGCGAAGAGGAAGAGCGGGCCCTGGTGCATCAGATTATCTCACGAGGGAGCTGAACTCCGGATAATGGCAGAACAGATGGGCGTCCCCGAGAACCTGGAAACTCCCGAGAACGAGTTGGAGTCGTGCGTTATCTGCGGCGAGGCTTTGGACGGTATCCAAGAGACCTCCTGCCAGATGTGCGGCGGAAAGTTCCACCAGCCGTGGCGTCAGGATAGCGACGTTCCCCAATGCGGCCGTATCGGCAGTCACGAGGACGCCCTAGCCATCGTATTCCTCTGCGACGACTGCTATTATGGGCGCCGCCCATAACGGGAGGACGCCGCCCCAAGCCTACCTCCCAGAAATTCATCGTCAATAATCCTGGAAGCTGACAGCCGATAGCTGATAGCCCGTACCCAAGGAGAACTCGGCCATGCAGGCAGTGTATATCGAAGCCCACGGCGGCCCCGAGGTCTTGACCTACGGCGAACGCCCGGAACCCCAGGCGCAGGCGGGCGAGGTCAAGATCAGGGTGAAAGCCACCGCCCTCAACCGTCTCGACCTCTACACCAGGGACGGCGGCCGTGGACTGGAGCGGGAGTTCCCGCCGCCCCTGATCTTGGGCGGAGACTGCGCCGGCGAGATCGTGGAGTGCGGCGACGGTGTGGCCGTGCTCAAACCCGGCGACCGGGTGGTGGTCAACCCCCGGCTCAGTTGCATGCAGTGCGCGCCGTGCCTGGCGGGCCAGGACGACCAGTGCCGCCGCCCCCGGTTCCTGGGCAGCGCCATCGACGGCAGCTACGCGGAGTACATCTCCATCCCAGCGGCCAACGCCCACCTGCTGGAGGACAGTGTTTCCTTCGAGCAGGCCGCGGCGGTTCCCACCACCTACCTGCCGGTCTGGAACATGCTGGTGCGGCGGCTGCAACTGAAACCGTGGCAGACGGTCCTGGTGCTCTCCGCCTCCGCCGGGGTCGGCACCGCCGCCATCCAGATGGCCAAGGACGTCATCGGGGCCAAGGTCATCGCCACCACCAGCAACCCCGAGAAAGCGGCCAAGGCAAAGGCACTGGGCGCCGACGAAGTTATCAACTATAAAGAGGAAGACATCAGGGAGCGGGTGCGGGAGATCACCGGAGGGGCGGGTGTGGACTGCGTGGTCGACCACGTGGGGGCCGACTTCTTCGCGGCGGCCTTCGCCTCGCTGCGGACCGGCGGCCGCTACGGCATCTGCGGGGCCACCACCGGGCTGCGCACCGAGCTGCACCTGGGCCAGCTATTCAGTCAGCAGAAAGAGATCTACGGCGTTTTCATGGGGACCAAAGAGGACATGCGGGAGATCGTGGAGATGCTGAACCGTGGCGCGGTCAAGCCGACGGTCGACCGGACCTTCCCGCTGTCCGAAGCCGCCGCCGCCCACCAGGCCATGGAGGAGACGAGCTTCTTCGGCAAGTTGATACTTACGCAGGAGTAGGGGCGGGTTTGTAACCCGCCCTAACCTGCCGGGACCACGTACCGAATAGAGCGGGTTCACTCTCTTCGCAGCGTGGTTTCGTTTCTTTAAGAATTGGCGGCGGTGTGGAAGGACGGGTTTAAAACCCGCCCCTACGGCCATCAACCAAGCTGGAGGTTTGGAACCAGGCTCCTCTGGACCTCTCATGGTCAGCCGTCAGCCATCAGCTTTTTTTGAAGCCTTTGGCCGTGGAACAGGTATTGCTGGGCGTAGCCGCCGTAACGGCCGAAGTGCTCTTGGGCCCATTCCAGCAGCACCCGGTCGGGCGGGGTCTTTTGGCCGGGGAAGTACCACTCACTCAAGGCCCGTCGGACCCACACGTCGATGGGAAACGCTTCCAGCTTCTCCAGGGAGAACACCGCGATACAGTCGGCGATCTTTGAGCCGATGCCCTTGATCTCCATCAACGCCGCCTTGGCTTCGGGGTAGGGCGCCCGCACCAGAGCCGGCAGGTCCAACTCCCCGTCCAAGACAGCCCTGGCCGCCTGGTCCACGTAGGGCGCCCGGAAGCCCAGTCCCAACCGCCGCAGTTCTGCTTCGCCGGCCTCGGCCAGATCGGCGGGGCTGGGGAAGGTGTGACGGGTCTGGCCATTCAATAGGATAGGATCACCAAATTCGTCCGACATGCGCTCCATCAGCTGGTGGATGCGGGCGATGTTGTTGTTGGCGGAGCAGATGAAGGCCACCAAACATTCCCAGGGCTCGGTGCGCAACACCCGCAGGCCCGGATACTTGTCGACCATCGCCGCCACCCGGCTGTCCCGGTTGATGTCCGAGTAGATGGCATGGATGTCGTCGTCCAGCCGGAAATAATCGCGCAGCATGGCCGCCGCGGTACCCTCCGGCGACGGACCCGAGGAAAACTCCACGGTCTGACCCATCTGACGTATCTGGATGAATTCCCCGCGGACCACTCCCGAATACCAGCCGTCCACCTTTTTCCA
>CAYMZL010000065.1:0-8882 GCA_964394825.1 uncultured Dehalococcoidia bacterium
TACCGGCTGGGTGCATCGTCGGGCAGGGTCAGCGTGCCCCCGTCCAGCAATTTGAGGGTGATCTTGGGGAGGCGGTCTCCCTGTTGCAGCTTTTCGCCCATTGTCACTCCTGATATAGGCCGGATAGGCCCAAAAGATGCGCAGCGCCTAAAGAGGCGCGGTACGATTACGATGCTTGACGCCGGCAAAGGATGCGGGGCGGCGCCATAACCGCAGAGGCCCCGGCAGAATAGCTGCCAGCATAGCCGTGGCCGGACAGCCCGTCAACATCGTGACATCTTCACCCGGCCGGGGCATCGCCACGCGATTGGAAAGAGATTTGACCTATCACCGGCCCTGGGGTACTCTGCCCCCAATTTAACTGGATGGACCGGGCCCCAAACGTTTTTTATTATGACGGAGGCAAGCCGTGAAGCAAGTTACGAGCAATGTTTGGGTTGAGACCGAGACACGGGGCTGCAACTTCGGATTCGTGACCACCACCGACGGCATCGTCATGATCGACAGCCCGCACAAGCCGACCACGGCCATGTGGCTGAAGTCTGAGATTGAGAAGCGGGGACTGCTCCGCTACATCATCAACACCGAGCCCCACGGCGACCATTGGACGGGAAACGCCTTCTTCGATGCGCCGGTCATCGCCCACGAGGGAGTCCGGACCCGCATGCTGAACACCGACATGGCCGAGCATGCCGCCAGGGTGGGAACCTTCGGACCGGACGAGCCGGCCTTGCTGGAGGGGTACACAGCCAACGCGCCGGTAATCACCTTCCGCGACAGCATGACCATCCACGTGGGCGACCACACCTTCGAGATGATTCACATGCCCGGCCACACCCTCTATCAAGCGGCAGTGATCGTGAAAGAGGAGGGCGTGGTTTTCACCAGCGACAACATCTTCCACGGCGTGCAAACCTGGCTGCACGAGGCCAACCCGGACCTATGGCTGGTGGCGTTGGAGTCGCTGCGGAAGCTGAATGAGGACATCTTCGTGCCGGGGCACGGGGCGATGTGCGGCAAGGATTACCTGGATGAGCAGGGATCGTTCATCGCTGAGTGGAAGGACTACGTTAAAGACGCCGTGGACCGGGGCATGACCAGGGAGGAGGCGGTGGCGGCTCTGACGGATTTGACCGACCGTTACCCCATGGACGTGGAGCAAGAGGGCATGGCGCCCATGGTGATGCGCATCAACGCCGGCAACCTCTACGACTTCTTGACCGGCCCCTGGCCGCCCGCATCTATTTCTGGGGGCGCCGTCGCCACCCGGCTGCCCAGCGACGACCGGTAGAGCGGGGCGAAGAGGCGGGCAGCGCAGACCCACGCTCTCAGTGTCTTGGCGGCGCCCTTTAGGTTGGACCTAGTGGAACACCACCATCTTGAGCTCGGTCATCTCTTGGACGGCGTAGGCCGGGCCCTCTTTGCCCATGCCGCTGTCCTTGAGTCCGCCATAGGGCATTAGGTCGGCCCGCCACTGGGGAGAGGAGTTGATATGCAGATTGCCCGACTCCACCTCTTTGGCGAACCGCATGGCCCAGTCGATGTTTTGAGTAAAGATCCCGGCCGATAACCCGAAGCGGCTGTCGTTGGCCATGTTGATGGCCTCGTCGATATCCTCGAAGGCGCTGACCGCCACCGCCGGGCCGAACAACTCCTCTCGAGATATCCGCATGTCCGCCGTGGCGTCGGCCACGATTGTCGGCGAGTGAAGGGTGCCCTCCCAGTCACCACCGGCGACGATCCGTGCCCCTTGGTCCACCGCTTCCCCGATCCATTGGCCGACCCTGGCGGCGTCGGACTCCCGGATCATCGGCCCCATGCGCATGGATTCGTCCAGGGGGTCGCCGGTGGTGAACGCCTCAGTGGGAGCGACCAGAGCGTCCAGGAAGTCGGCGTATACCCGGCGGTCGGCGAACACCCGCTGGGTGGAGATGCATACCTGGCCCGCGTTGCTGAAACTGCCGCTCACCGTCGCCGCCGCCACCTTCTCTATGTCGGCGTCGGACATGACGATGAGGGGGCTGTTGGACCCCAACTCCATGGTCACCTTCTTGATCCCGGCGTTACGGCAGATGCGGTCCCCCACTTCCATACTCCCGGTGAACGTGATCTTGCGCACCCGGGGATCGCCGGTCAGTGCGTCGCCAATCTCACTGCCCGGTCCGGTGACGCATTGGATCGCGTCTTGGGGAAGACCCGCCTCCAACAGGATCTCGACGAGCTTCAGGGCTGATAGCGGCGTGTCTCCGGCGGGCTTGAGCACCACCGAGTTGCCGGCGGCCAACGCCGGGCCGACTTTGTGGCACACGAGGTTAAGCGGGAAATTAAAGGGGCTTATCGCCGCCACCACCCCCACCGGGACCCGAATGGTAAACCCGAATTGGTTGACGTTTCCCGGAGCGGCGTCCAAGGGCACGGTCTCGCCGTGCAACCGCTTCGCCTCTTCCGACGAGATGGTTATAGTCTGGATGGCGCGCTGCACCTCGCCCCGGCCCTCGGCGATGACCTTGCCCTCTTCCAGAGTGATGGTCCGGCCCAGTTCCTCAGCCCGCTGGCCCATGAGTTCCGCGGCCCGGTTCAGTATGGCGTAACGTTCGTAGGACGTGAGCTTGGCCATCGCCTTGGCCCCGCGTACGGCGCTGCCGATGGCCAAGCTCACGTCGGCCGCAGTACCCCGGGGCACCGTGTCGATCACCGATTTATCGAAGGGATTCGTCACGGGGGTAGTCTCCGCCCGGTCCACCCACTCACCGTTGATGTACATCTTCATGGCGTTCCTTCCGGGGAAAAATTTGCCGCTGTGGCAGGGAGCCCACGGGGGTTTTGGGAATCGATGGCTACAGGATAATGGCTGGGAAAGGGAGGCGCAACCGCACCGGACCGCGTGAGAAACCGCCGCCCAACGCGGCATGCGGCAGCCGAATGTTCAACCGAGAGGCGCTGTAGACCGCCCAACAACCACCAGAGACGGCGTGATGCCAATTTATGGATTTGGGTCCGGGTTATCTATCGGGACGTCCCCGCTCTCCCTCTCCATCATGGCTTCCACGCCATCGGATTCTCCGAAGCTCAGGTGGTTCCGCAGATCGGCCACCAGAGCTTCGACTTCCATGGGGTCTGTATTATAACGATTGAGTGAGTGGCGCAGCATCTCCAGCCCTGCTTCCATCTGGGGCCAGACCACTTCCCGCACTCCCAATTCCTGGAACCGCTCGCCTTCTTCCCGCCAATGGACCCTGGCGACTATGTCCAGATCGGGCGCGGCCCGGATGGCGTGTTGGGCGGTGACCCAAGCCGCAACCGGGTCTCCTATGCTGATGACCATCAGGCGGGCATGCCTGACCCGGGCGATCTCCAGCACCGTCTCGCTGTCGCTCGAGCCGTGTATCACTTGATGCCCCAGCTTCTTCCATTCGGCCACCACGTAGGGGTCCAAGTCGATCCCGATGATGGGCACGTTGTGCTGGATGAGTTCTTCCGCCACCAGATGGCCGACGCGCCCCAAGCCACAGACGATGGCGTGGCCGCGCATCGGCGGTACCCGCTCTTCTGAATGACTGTCCCCCAACCGATGGGGACGCAAGATACGGACCCGGTGGCCTAACCGGCTGATCGTTTGCGAGCCACCGGCCAGGAGGAGGGGAGTCAACGCCATGGTTATCACCGCGGAAACGACGATCAAGGTCATGAAATCCTGGGTGACGATCCCCAGGGTAGTGGCGGACCCCACCAGTATGAAGCTGAATTCACCGATCTGCCCCGTTCCAAGGCCGGTCAGCAGCGAGGTATGAGGAAGGAATCCAAAACCGCGTACCAACACGGCCGTGATGGCGAATTTCACCAATATTATTGAGGCGACTAATGGGAGCACCAGGTCAAGGTTGTCCACGACGAACCCGGGATCGGTAAGCATGCCCAGGGACACGAAGAAAAGGGCGCCAAAGGTGTCCCGGAGGGGCACGACCTCGGATAGCGCCCGGTGGCCGAAGTCGGTCTCACTGAGCAGCAGTCCGGCCACAAAGGCCCCCAAAGCCGCGGAGAGTCCCAAGCTTTCGGTGGCGGCGGCGGAAACGAAGGTGATCGCCACCACGGCGACGATGAAAATCTCCCTGGACCCCAAACTGGTGATCCGGCCCAGTAGCCAGGGGATGCCCTTGCTTCCAAGAACGACCATCAGGCCAAGTATGGCCCCTGCCTTGAGCAGTCCCAAGCCCAGGTCGGTCAAGAAATCCCCGCCACTCAACGCCGGAAGCAGCGCAATTATCGGGACAAAGGCGAGGTCTTGGATCAGGAGGATCCCCGTGAGGATGCGGCCGTGGAGAGTGTGGAGCTCACCCCGGTCGCTCAAAGTCTTCATTACGACCATGGTGCTGCTGAGAGCCGCCACCAGCCCCAAGACGGCAGCCTCTTCGGGGCGCATGTTCAGCACGTAGAGACCCAGTGGATAAATGGCGGCGGCGCTGAGAATTATCTGGACGATTCCTGCTCCCACCACAACACGGGTCAACTGGTAAATCTCCCTGAAGGAAATTTCAATCCCGATGGCGAAGAGCAGCAGAATCACACCCAAGTTGGCAAAGGTCTGGACGCGCTCCGGGTCGTCGACAAACTCGAAAACGTCGGGGCCAATCAAGATGCCGAGGGCGATGTAGCCGAGCAGGGCCGGCAACCGGAGCAGCCGCGCGGCCAGACCTCCCCCGGCGGCGGCGGCAAAGATTATTACTAGATCGGTAAAAAGGCCGCCTTCAATATTCATCGGGAGGTTCCTTGGTCATCTATTCGGGTCCATCAACCCGGGATGACTATCTATCTGTGTGACGGTAGCACCCTAGGGAAGCTAACGCACGGGCTCCGCGCCTTGGGAGCAAGCCGCCCAAATCGCTGACACAATCGTCAGCAAGAGAAGGATGATGAAGGCTTTGAGGAGTGGTTTCATGGGCGGCGTTATACCGGACTCCCAGCCTGCTCGACCCCCGGGGCCTCGACCGCCGCTGAATGGGGTTGTTTGGCGCCTACGTCATCTTCTGAAGTCAGACCGTCACGGGTAGGCCCATCGACCTTACCCAAAATTATAAGACATGCTCTTCTCGCCGAGCGATCGCGCAACCGGATGTATTTGACCACCATGCTTGTACCGTACCTCGCCATCGGAGAGTCTCTGAATATGAAGACGCAACTCCTCATGGGCCGAGTGGGCCAGCGGGCTAGAGCCGCCGGTGCCCTGTGGTAGGATTGGCGGATTAAATCCAATGGAATGGGCCGATGGATTTCGAATCAACAATCATAGGCGTATCTGCCAGCCGCATTGAAGGACCGGAAAAAGTCACCGGGGGAACACGATTCGCCGCCGACGTGATTCTGCCGGGAATGCTATGCGGCAAGATACTGCGCAGTCCCCACCCCCACGCCCGCATCCTGCGCGTCGATATCTCAGCAGCCGGCCGCGTCCCCGGCGTCAAGGCCGTGGTTACCGGTCAAGACAACCCCGGTTGCTACATGGGCAAGGTCCTTCGGGACCTGCCGGTCCTCTGCTGGGACCGGGTTCGCTACATCGGTGACCGGGTGGCCGCGGTGGCGGCGGAGACGCCCGAAGCCGCCGAAGAGGCGCTGCTGCTCATCGAAGTAGACTACGAAGTGCTGCCGGCGGTCTTCGATCCTATGGACGCGATGCAGCCGGATGCCCCTCTGCTCCATGACGATGTCGCGGCCTACGAGGGAGCGCCGCTCCAACTTCTGGCCAAGGATGTCCGCAACGGCCAAACACGGCTCTCCTGGACCAAGGGCGATGTGGCCCAGGGCTTTCGCGAGGCCGACGTTGTCTTAGAGCACTCCTTCTCCGTGCCCAGCCGTCACCAAGGCTATCTGGAGCCCTATGCCAGCGTCATATCGATAGACGATGACGGGCGCGTCCAAGCCTGGTGTTCCAGCAAAGCCCCATTCCGGGCGCGGAGGCAACTGGCGCAGGCAGTCGGCCTACCGGAAGAGCAGATCAGAGTCAACGTCGTCGCGGTGGGGGGCGATTTCGGAGGGAAGGGTGACGCGCGCGACCTTCCCATCGCCTATCTTCTGTCGAAGATGGCCAACCGCCCAGTGAAGATCGTGATGAGTTCCGTGGAAGAACTCACCGCCAGCAACCCAACTCACCCTACCTTCGTGACGATTCGCTCGGGGGTGATCCGCGACGGCCGTCTGACCGCTCGTGAGGTGCGGACGGTACACGCCAGCGGCGCCTATGGCGCCATGAAGCCCAGGGCGTATCTTTCGACACATCACTACGTTGGCGGCGGCTACCATATCCCCAACACGTCCTTTGAATTCCTGCAGGTATACACCAACACCACGCCTGGGGGATACTTCCGGGCGCCTGGGGCTCACCAATACACCTTTGCCCTCGAGTCTCACACAGACCTGCTGGCCCGGGAACTGGGGATGGACCCGGCTGAATTCAGACGGATAAACCTCTTGTCCCCGGGTCAAGAGGACGCGCTGGGCCGGCCTTTGCGGCTGGTGAATGCCCGGGAGGTTATGGAAGCCGCCCTGGAAGCGGGCCGGTGGGGACAGCCCAAAGCCGGGCCGGGCCATGGCCGGGGAGTTGCTATCTTCGGCCGTCAGATAGGCGGCGGGCTCGCCGGGGCCGTAGTAACCGCGGAGGCTGACGGGACGTTCACCGTCATCAGTCCCACCGTGGATATTGGCACCGGCACCCACACGATCGAGCAGCAGATTGTGGCCAGCGAAATGAAAGTCCCGCTGTCCCAAGTGCGGGTGCGCCCAGGCGATACCGACAGCACGCCCTACGACGAGGGTCCGCGGGCCAGCAGGGTCACCTACACGGAAGGTCAGGCGGTTGCCAAGGCTTGTGAGCAGATCAGGCAGGCGGTCGCGGACGGTGCGTCGCTACCGCTCACCGTGACTTTCGAGCACGAAGCACCGGAGCCCGAAGACATCACGTATTTCAGCGCTCAGGTGGCCGAAGTTCAGGTGGACGGCGAGACCGGTCAGGTTAAGGTGCTGCGATTGGTCACGGCCCATGATGTAGGCACGGTCATCAATCCACTGGCGCATCAGGGCCAGATCGACGGGGGGGTTGTGACGGGTCTCGGTCTCGGTGTCACCGAGGAATTGGTGACCGACAGCGGCCAGGTAATCAATGGGAATCTGGGAGATTATAAACTTCCGACGATGTCGGACATCCCTCCCCTTGAGACGGTGCTCGTACCCAGCGCCGGCGGTACCGGGCCGTATGACGCGAAGGCCATTGGGGAGTTGGCGAATAACGCCACCGCCGCCGCCATCGCAAATGCAGTCGCTGACGCCGCCGGATGCCGGTTGTTCGAGCTTCCAATCACATCTGATCGAGTCTACAGGGCCCTTAGATCAGGTCGAAAACCCGAGGGGTCTAACTAACTGCCTGCTTCGCCGTCGATTTCCGCCGGACCCCTGAGACAGCACATGGAAAAAATGTTGCTGGGCAGCCGAACGCTTGGCGCCCATTCTCGGTGATAACCGGCCACTTAGGTGACGCGCTACCCTCGAACGGCTTGAGTTCTGAGGCGGTTTTCAGTTTCGCGGAACGCCACTCTTCAATCGACTTGCCCCTTCATCGGAACTATTGTTAAACTCTATCAACCCAAACAGGGACTCTGCTCGTGGCGGTGAAGTAATGGTAACTATGATCCCCGACGACATGTTTACCCCAGAGGTCATGAATGACCCGTACACCTACTATGGGATGCTCAGAGATGAGGACCCGATCCACTGGAACGAGCTTTACGAACTGTGGGTGATTACCCGGCACGCCGATCTCGTGTGGCTCACCCGGAACCACGAGCTCTTTTCAAGCGCCACGTTCCTCAACGACCTCCGGCCCGCTTATCCGGCGATAGTCGAAGCGGATGAAGAGATCTACCAGGCCGCCTGTAGGTATCAGGGGAATATGTTCATCCAGAAAGACCGTCCGGACCACCTGGAAATGCGCAAGGTCGTTCACCGGTATTTCACCCCCAAGTCCATGGAGGAGTGGCGGCCGCTGGTGGTATCGGCCACCAACCAGTTGCTGGATGAGGCCGAGTCCAAGGATGAAGTGGACCTGATGAGGGACCTGGCGGTCCCGCTGCCGCTGCTGGTGATCGCTGAGATGATGGGCGTTCCGGAAGCAGACCGGCTCTATATCCGGACGTTGGCGGAAAAGCTCTTGTTCAACAACCGGGGAGAGCCGGACCGGTACCGGACCTACGTAGAAGGCATGACCGGGATGTTCGACTACGTGTCTCCGCTGCTGGATGAGAGAATGCTCAACCCGGGGGACGACTTCATCTCGGTCCTGGCCGGCGGGGAGAAAGACGGGATTTTCACCCGGGAGCAATCGCTGTCCAATACGGCTTTGCTTTTGATTGCTGGGCATGAGACCACGATCAATCTCATCTGCAACGGCACCAAATCGTTGATGGAAAACCGTGACCAATGGGACCTGTTCCGGACCGATACTGAGGGCATGATGGTCCGGACCGCCGAGGAGGCTCTGCGCTACGACTCCCCGGTCAAATCGCTGCCCCGGATTGCCCTTGAAGACGTGGAGCTAGGGGGAAAGACGATCAAGAAGGACGACCGGGTACGGTGGATCATCCCGTCGGCCAACCGCGACCCGGACAAGTTCGAAAACCCGGACGTGATGGACATTACCCGTTGGCCCAATCCCCACGTCGCATTCGGCGCCGGCGTCCACCACTGTCTGGGTGCGACCATCGCACGGGTGGAGGGACAAGAGGTGTTCCGGGCCCTGGCGGAACGTTTCCCCAATATGGAAGTCAAACCCCACGAGCCGGAATACCGGCCGACCATGGCCCTAAGATCGATGACGCAGCTGCCGGTGAGCCTCAACT
>CAYMZL010000066.1:0-8861 GCA_964394825.1 uncultured Dehalococcoidia bacterium
TGTTAGCTGACAGCTCTACTATGCCGATTCGAACCGAGCCGATGACGGTAAATATCGGGCCGCAGCACCCCAGCACCCACGGGGTGTTCCGGCTGCGGGTTACCTTTGACGGCGAGGAGATACTGGAAGTCGAGCCTATCTTCGGCTACCTGCACAGGGGCACCGAGAAGCTGGCCGAGGAGCGTAATTACACTCAGATAGTCACGCTGACCGACCGCTTGGACTACGTCTCGTCTATGATCAACAACCAGGCCTACTGTCTGGCGGTGGAAGAGCTGCTGGGCCTTGAAGTGCCCCAGCGGGCCAAGTACCTGAGGACGTTGACCGCCGAGCTGCAACGGGTGGCAAGCCACCTGATGGGCATCGGCTTCTTCCTTCAAGACCTGGGCACCTTGGGAACCCCCCTGATGTACGCGTTCCGGTCCAGGGAGCGGATACTGGACCTGTTCGAGATGCTCTGCGGCGCGCGGATCACCGTGAGCTACATGCGCCCCGGCGGTGTGTTCTTTGACGCCCCGGACGATTTCTGGCCGGCCTTGGACCAGTTCTTGAAGGACTTTGAATCCGAGTACAAAGAGATCGAGCAGCTGATCCTGGAGAACGAGATCGTCATGGTCCGCACCCGCGGTGTAAGCCCCCTGCCGCTGGACGTGGCCATCAACGGCTCGGTCAGCGGGCCGGTGCTCCGGGCCAGCGGGCTGGCCTGGGACTGGCGCAAGATGGACCCCTACGATGCCTACGACCGGATGGAGTTCGATGTCCCGACGGCCACCGGCGGCGACAACTATGACCGGTTCTGGGTGCGCATCCAGGAGATACACCAGAGCATCCGCATCGTGAAGCAGTGCATCCAGCAGATCGAGCCGGGACCGTTCCGGGCGGATGTGCCTTTGGTGCTGCGGGCCAAGCCAGGGGCCGAGGCCTACGGCCGGGTGGAGGCCTCCAAAGGAGAACTGGCTTTCTATCTGGTGTCGGACGGCGGGATCAGCCCCTACCGGTGCAAGATACGCTCTCCTTCCCTGATCAACCTGACCGTCACCGAGCACCTACTGGTGGGCTGGAAATTGGCTGACATGATTGTGACGCTGGGCAGCGTGGACATAAACATGGGTGAAGTGGACCGGTGAACTGCATCTTGGGCCCCAGCAACGTCCTACACGATACCCTCTTGTTCCGGGTGATCTACGAGTGGGTGGGCCAGCTATTGCCCTGCTGGCTGTCCTACGCCGTGGCCGGTTTGGCAATCATGATGCTGCTGGTGAACGGAGTGCTTCTGGGAGCCGGTCTTTTTTCCTGGTTTGAGCGGAGGCTAATCGGGCGGTTCCACAACCGGTTGGGCCCCAACCGCTGGGGACCCTTCGGCATGCTCCAGCCCATGGCCGACGTGGTGAAGCTGCTGTTGAAAGAGGACCTGACCCCGAAGGGCGCCGACCGCATCGTCTTCATGATTGTTCCGGTGGCCATGCTGGCCCCGGTGGTGCTCATGATGGCCGTGGTGCCCTTCGCCAAGGACACGGCCCTGGCCAACCTGAATGTCGGCGTCCTGTACATTCTCGCCGTGACATCGATAACGTCCATCGCCATCTTCATGGCCGGGTGGTCCTCCAACAACCGGTACGCGATGTTCGGCGCGTCCCGGGGAGTGGCGGTGCTCATCAGCTACGAAGTCCCGGTGGTAATGTCCCTGTTGGGCGTGGTGCTGGTGGCCGGGTCCATGTCCATGAGCGACGTGGTCTCCGCCCAGGCCATTCCCTTCCTGTTGGTGCAGCCCCTGGCCTTCTTCGTCTTCCTGGCCGGCACCATGGCGGAGTTGAACCGCACGCCCTTCGACCTGGCCGAGGCCGAGTCGGAGATCATCGCCGGGTATCACATCGAATACAGCGGGGTGAAATTCGCCCTGATCCAGGCCGCCGAGTTCGGCGCGGTCCTGACCTCTTCCGCGGTGATGGTGACGTTGTTTCTCAGCGGCTGGTCCGGCCCCGTTTCCAACTACCTGGGCTGGGTCTGGTTCCTGATGAAGATTGGGGTTTTGGCCTTCATCTTCAGTTGGGTCCGGGCCACCTTCCCCCGGTTGCGCATCGACCAATTGCTGGCCTTCGCCTGGAAGTTCCTGCTGCCCCTCAGCATCATCAACCTGTTCGCCACCGCGCTGGAGGTCTTCTTCCTGCGCGACGGCGCCGGGACTTTGGACACGACCGACCTCTGGATCATGGCCGGGATCAACTTCGGGGTGGCCGTCGGCTGCCTGCTGGTCTTCGGCACGTTGATTCAGGACAAGGTCCGGCCGGCGGCGCCCGTTTCAGGAGTCACCGTTTCCTCTGGGGAGGTGAGTTAGCATGTATGGAATCGCCATGGCCAGGGGTCTGCTGGTCACGTTGAAGAACATGACCAAGAAACCTTTCACCGTTCAGTATCCCGAAGAACGGGTCAAGCAACACCCACGGTTCCGGGGCGAGGAGTTTGTCTGGTACGAAGAGCGGTGCACCGGCTGCGCTTGGTGCGCCAAACACTGCCCCTTGGGAATCATCAAGATAGTGACCACCCCCAGCGAGACCGCCCCGGCCGAGGGCGACAAGTACCGGCTGGAGGTCTTCGACATCGCCATAAACCGGTGCATGTTCTGCGGCCTGTGTGTCGAGGCCTGCCCCTATGACGCGCTGTTCATGGGCAGCGGATTCGAACAGGGGCAATATTCCAGGAAAGAGATGGTCATCGACATCGACCAACTGCGCCAGGCCGACAAACGCCCCAGCACCTTCTTCCGGCCCCAACTTGAGGACGCCGGCTATGACCCCGGCGCCGGACGCCCGCTCGACTGGCAGGAGGTGGGCCGTGAGTCTTGGCAGTGGCACCAACGGGAGAAAGCAGGCATGTTGATCGACCGGCCCGTGCCTTCGGACCTCCTCCCCCAGGGGCCTCCGGTCGACTCGTCGTTCATTGAAGACAGTCAGGCTGCGCCCACGTCCACGTCCACCGAGGATGCCGAGTAGATGCTCTTCCAGGACATCGTCTTCTGGATCCTGACGGTGATGGCGGTGGGCGGCGCCCTGGGCGTGGTGCTGGTGCCGGACCTTTTCCGGGCCGCCCTGCTGCTGATCGTGGTATTCATGGCTGTAGCCGGGTTCTTCGTGTTGCTCAGCGCCGAATTCTTGGCCGTGGTCCAAGTCCTGATCTACGTCGGGGCCATCGCCATCTTGATAATCTTCGCCGTGATGCTGACCCGGGACGTCCAGCGGGGCAACCTGCCCAACCGGCTCCAGATTCCGGCGGCTGTTTTCGCCGCCCTGCTACTGGTCTCCCTGGTCACAGTGGCCGTGGACACCAAGTGGGACTTCCTGCCCCCCGTGCATCAGGAGCGGGTGGACCTGGTGCAGACCGGCGCGGTGACCACGCTGACCGGCGACGTTCTGACCGAGTCGGGCGTCACCAGCCCCGAGGAGCAGGCCCAGGTACAGGAGTCGGGCCTGGCCGACCTGCTGATCGGCGATTTCGTGCTGCCCTTCGAGGTGGTGTCGGTGCTGCTGCTGGCGGCGCTGATCGGCGCGTTGGTGCTGGTGCGGCCTGATCCGGGAACGGGGAGGGGCTAGCTGGGAATGTCCCTGGGAATGTCTTTCGAAGCCTTTCTGATCGTTGCGGCGGTCCTTTTCTGCATCGGCCTCTACGGGGCCCTGGCCCGCCGCAACGTGCTGGCCGTGTTGATGTCCATCGAGCTGATGTTCAACGCCGTCAACCTGACCCTTGTGGCCATGGCCAAATATCTGGCGCCCGCAGCCCTTCAGGAAGACATCAGCTCCGTGCTGACCGGGCAGGTCTTCGCGGTGTTTATCATCACCGTGGCCGCCGCCGAGATTGCCCTGGGGCTGGGCATCGTGTTCGCCATGTACCGGACCAACGAATCGGTGGACCTGACCGAGGCCACCCAGTTGCGGCACTGATCCGCAAGCGGGTTTATATAGAGAACTCTTATGTGGGTGGAATTCAAACAGGCCCCAAATCTGATGCTGGCGGAGATGTGGAAGGAGGTCCTCGAAGGCGAGGGCCTGCCCACCCGCATACTGCCGGAAGGCGACATCCTGGACTGGGGCGAGAAGGTCCCCTTCAAGATCTACGTCCCCAAGGGAAGAGAGCACGTCGCCGAAGAGATTCTCCGGAAACTATAGATGCTTAGCGCAAGATATGTCTCAAGAGAAGGAGTGCACGTGGCCGAGGAGATACTGAGGAAGCTATAGATGGTTAGCGAAGCTGTCATCTGGTCCATCTTCCTGTTGCCTCTGGGCTCCTTTGCATTCATCGCACTGGTGGTCCGGCCGCTCCTCAACCGCTATTCCCTGATCAGTGGGATCGTCACCATTGGCGCCCTCGGGACGGCATTGGGATTCTCCATCTGGACCCTGCGCTCCGTTATCCTGCATCACGACCTCAACTTCGAGCCCTTTGAATGGCTGGACGTGGGTGGAGCAACCATCGAGATGGGCCTGCTGGTGGACCCGCTGACCGCCGTGATGCTGGTGGTGGTCACCGGGGTCAGTCTCCTGGTGCAGGTCTACTCCCTGGGATATATGAAGGGCGACCCCAGCATCCACCGTTATTTCGCTTATATGTCCTTGTTCACCGCCTCCATGCTGGGGTTGGTGCTGGCGGTCAACATAATCCAGCTCTACGTGTTCTGGGAGTTGGTGGGCGTGTCATCATACTTGCTCATCGGCTTCTGGCACGAACGGCCCGCAGCGGCGGCCGCGGCCAAGAAGGCATTTATCATCACCCGCATCGGCGACGTCGGATTCTTGATCGCCATCCTCTACCTGTTTGTCAGGGCCGACGACTTCGCCGCCGTTGGGTTGAACGCTTTCCATATCCCGGACATCTGGCAGGCGGCCCAACCGGAGGCTGCTGCCGGAGCGATCCTGGGCGGGGCGGTCCTGACCTGGCTGGCCCTGGGTATCTTCTCTGGGGCGGCGGGCAAGTCCGGCCAGTTCCCGCTCCACGCCTGGCTACCCGACGCCATGGAAGGGCCGACTCCGGTCAGCGCCCTGATTCACGCGGCGACCATGGTGGCGGCCGGTGTTTTCCTGGTGGCCCGGTTCTTCCCGGTATTTCAGAACTCCCCGGACGCCATGACGGTGGTGGCCCTGGTCGGCGCTTTCACCGCGATCATGGCGGCTTCGATGGGCCTGGTGATGAACGACATCAAGCGGGTCATGGCCTACTCAACGATCAGTCAATTGGGATATATGATGGCGGCCCTTGGACTGGGGCTGTACGCTCCAGCAATCTTCCACCTGGTGACCCACGCGGCGTTCAAAGCCCTGCTTTTCTTGGGGGCCGGCAGCGTCAACCACGCCACGGGCACCTTCGACATGCGCTACATGGGCGGTCTGTGGCGTCGCCTGCCGGTCACTTACATCCTGATGCTGGTGGCGGGGCTCAGCCTGGTGGGCATCATTCCCCTGGCCGGTTTCTGGAGCAAGGACGAGATTCTCTTGGGCGCCTGGAACGGCGCCGGGCCGGTGGACACCTGGGTCAGCCGTGTGACCTTCTCCGCGTTGCTGGCGGGCGTGATTGTCACCGGCTTCTACACCATCCGCATGATTATCCTGACCTTCCACGGAGAGTTCCGGGGCGGGGTCGAGAAAGAACTGGAGGAGCAGGCCCAGAGCGCCCCGGCCGGGGCGGCGGACCACGGCGGCGTGCACCTGCGCGAGTCTCCGTTCCTTATGGTGCTGCCCATGGTGGCGTTGGGACTGGCGGCGGCGGCCCTGGGTTATTTGGCCAACCCTCAATGGAACGAGGAGATAGGCATTCCCCGGCATTGGATCATCGGGTTCTTGTCCGATGGTCTGGGTGCGGCCCTGGGATTTGCGGGGCATGCCGAGACATTGGATTTCAGCCGTTGGATGGCCACCGTGTCCACGGTGGCGGCCCTATCCGGTATCGGGCTGGCTTTAGTGGTCTACGCGGGTTACGTCAGGCGGCGGGACCAGCGGGCCGATCCTCTGGAGCGCGTGAAGCCGGTGCATGTCCTGCTGTCCCGGAAATACTACCTGGACACCCTGTATGAAGACGTGATGGTGCGGAAGGCGTTCTTCGGGGTCATCGCCGGGACCCTGGACTGGATCGACCGCAACCTGGTGGACGGCTTTGTTGACCTGCTCGGATGGTTCTTCCGGAACATCGGCACGGCCATCGGCAAGTTCCAGACCGGCCAGGTGCAGGCCTACGCCACCGGGATAGCGTTCGGTGTACTAGCCATAATTCTGGCCCTGCTGTTGGCCTAGGAAATCAGTTAGATGCCCGTTACTCGAATTGGAAATTAAATGGTAGAAGGCTACAACGGACTGTTGACGGCGACGGTGTTCCTGCCTGCGGCGGGAGCGCTGGTCGTGCTGTTGTTGGTCAAAGGCGACCGCAACGTGCGGAATTTCGCGGTCCTGATCTTCCTGGCCGACCTGGTCCTGTCCCTCCTGGTGTTCGGTTTCTTCGACCGGAGCGAGGGCGCGGACCGGTTCCAGTTCGTGGACAAGATAACCTGGATCCCCGACGTGGGCCTGAACGCCAACTTCCTGCTGACGGTGGACGGTCTCAGCGCGCCCCTGGTGGCGTTGACCGGGCTGCTGGGCATGTGCGCCGTGCTGGCGTCCTGGCACATCGGCCTGCGGGTCAAAGAGTATTTCGTGTGGCTGCTGGTGCTGCAAACGGCGGTCATGGGCGTCTTCACCGCCATGGACCTGCTGCTCTTCTTCCTGTTCTGGGAGTTGGAGCTGATCCCCATGTTCATGCTCATCTCCGTCTGGGGCAGCGGCCGCAAAGAATACTCGGCCATGAAATTCCTGATCTTCACCATCCTGGGCAGCGCCTTCATGTTGGTCGCCATCGTGGCGGTCTACCTGACCCCCGGGGTCGGCACCTTCAACATGGTGGAGCTTTCCACCGAGGTCACCATGCTGGCCTCAGCCGGGGTGTTGATACCGTTGTCCGGCCTGTTCTGGCTCTTCTTCGTTGGGTTCGCCATCAAGCTGCCCACCTGGCCGCTGCACACCTGGCTGCCCGACGCCCACACCGACGCGCCCACGGCCGCCAGCGTCATGTTGGCCGGGGTGCTGCTCAAGATGGGCGGCTACGGCCTGCTCCGCATCAACGTCGGTATGTTTCCTTCTCAGACCGACCGGTTCGCCTGGGCGTTGGTGGTCCTGGGGGTCGTCAGCGTGCTCTACGGCGCCGCCGTCACCATGCGGCAGACCGACCTGAAACGGCTCATCGCTTATTCCAGCATCAGCCACATGGGCCTGGTGCTGCTGGGCATCGGCTCGGTGGGTATCACCCAGGGGACGCTGACCGTCACCGGACTGAACGGCGCGGCCATGCAGTTATTCACCCACGGGACGGTGACGGGCCTGCTGTTCCTGACGGTGGGGCTGGTCTACGATAAGACCCACACCCGTTATATCCCCGATCTGGGAGGCCTGGCTGGACGGATGCCGGTGGTGGCCGTCGCCATGCTCATCGCCGGTCTGGCGTCCCTGGGCCTGCCGGGGCTCAGCGGCTTCGTTTCCGAGCTATTGGTGTTCCTGGGGGCCTTCCGGGCCTACGACTGGCCCACGGTCCTGGCGTTGCTGGGGATCGTGCTGGCGGCGGGTTATATCCTCTGGATGATGGAGCGGACCTTCTTCGGTGAGCGGCGGGAGCGGTTCGCCGGCCTGACCGACGCCTCGCTGGTGGAGGCGGCGCCACTGGCTTTGATGGTGGTGACCATCATCGGCGTGGGTGTCTGGCCCTCGTTGTTGACCGACGTATTCGAGTCCGGACTGAACCCTATGGTGGATGTGCTTAACGGGGTGATCAACAAGTAATGTCAGTCCACGATTTCTACGTCACATCACCCTACCTGGCCATGGCTGGAGCGGCGGTCTTGGTGATCCTGCTGGACCTGCTCCTGCCCCTGAGGAGCAAGGGCCTGCTGCCCTACTTCGCCTTCGCGGCGCTGGCCGGGCCCTTCGTGATGAGCCTGATACAGTTCTACGACCTCAGCGGGTCCACCAACCTGCTCCACGGGGCCGGCGCCTTCGCCACCGAGGAACCGAGCATCCTCCTGGGGACATTGTCCGTCGACCGGTTCGCCCTTTTCTTCAATTTCCTGGTTATCGGGGCGACGGCGTTGGTGGTGCTGGCGTCCACCGGTTACGTGCGGAACATGGAGCGGTTCCAGGGCGAGTATTTTGCGCTGATACTGTTCTCGGCCACCGGCATGATGCTGTTGGCGGCGGCCACCGAGTTGATCACCATCTATATCTCCTTGGAACTGACCACCCTGCCGTTGGCGGCGTTGGCCGCCTTCCTGATGAACCAGCGTTCCAGTGAAGCGGGCATGAAGTTCCTGATCATCGGGGCCATAAGCTCGGCCCTGATGCTATATGGGATGGCGCTGGTATTTGGATTCACGGGCAGCACCCAACTGGCCGACATCTCCACCGCCATCGGCCAAGCGACGGGAGACATGCCCTTCGGAAGTTACGCTCTGTTCGTCGGCATCATCCTGATGATTGCCGGGTTCGGCTTCAAACTCTCGGCGGCCCCCTTCCAGATGTGGGTGCCCGACGTCTACGAGGGTGCGCCTACCCCGGTGGTGGGGTTCCTTTCGGTGGCCAGCAAGGCCGCCGCCTTCGCCATATTGCTGCGGGTGCTCTTCACCGGGTTCTTCGACGTGTCATTGGAGTGGGGAGGGTTGATCGCCATCATGGCCGCCGCTTCCATGACCGTGGGCAACCTTGCGGCCATCGGCCAGAGCGACATCAAGCGTCTGCTGGGTTACAGCGCCATCGCCCAGGCCGGATACATCCTGGTGGGGGTCGCCGCCGGGGTCAAGG
>CAYMZL010000067.1:0-4022 GCA_964394825.1 uncultured Dehalococcoidia bacterium
AGACGCCTACAACCAACTCCAGTTCATGGAGTTGTACTACAACTTCTTGAACATGGACTCTGACCGCTACATATTGGACGGACGGCTGCGGCAGGTGCTGCTGGCGGCCCGGGAGCTGGACCCGGATAGCCTGCCCTCCGACGCCCGCAACTGGGTGAACCGCCGGCTCCAGTACACCCACGGCTACGGCGTTGTCATGAGTCCGGCGACCGGCTTCACTCCGGAGGAGGGACGCCCCGAATTCTTCATCCAAGACATTCCCATCCGCGGGGAGTTTCCCATCCAGCGGCCGGAGCTGTATTACGGGGAATCCCCGGCGCCCTTCGCCATCGTGAACAGCTCCGCTCCGGAGATAGACCCATCGGGAAGCGACCTGCACTACAACGGCGACGGAGGAGTGACGCTGGCATCGACATTCCGGCGCCTGGCTTATGCCTGGCAGTTCGCCGATATCAACATATTGCTCAGCGACCAGATCTCATCCGGCACCCGCATCCAGTACCGGCGGCAGATAAGCCGGCGGGTGCAGGCGCTGGCGCCTTTCTTGACCATGGACGCCGACCCGTATCCGGTGGTGGACGAAGCGGGCAAACTGTGGTGGCTGCAGGACGCCTTCACCACCACCGACCGCTACCCTTACTCGACCCTCTCGGACGACGGCTTCAACTACATCCGGAACAGCGTCAAGGCGGTGGTGGACGCCTTTAGCGGCGAAGTGTCCATCTATGTCATGGACCCCGGCGACCCGCTGCTGAAGATGTACCGCCGCGCCTTCCCGGACCTGTTCATGGACTTCGCCCGGATGCCCACTGATCTTCAGGCTCACATCCGCTATCCCAATGGTCTGTTCTCACCCCAGGCCGGCATGTACCTGCGCTATCACATCACCGATCCCCAGGTGTTCTTCAACCAGGCGGAGCAGTGGGCCATCCCCCAGGAGACGCGATTCGGCAAACGGGGGATCGAGGTACATCCCTCATATCTGATATTGCAGATGCCCGGCGGCGATAGCGAAGAGTTTGTGTTAATGTTGCCCTTCACCCCGGCCGGCGGGAAAAAGAACCTGGTCGGCTGGTTGACGGCCCGGAACGACGGGGCTCATTACGGCAAGCTCTACGCCTTCACGGTGCCCAGCGATCCGCAGGTCGATGGGCCCAGTCAGGTGGAGGCCCGGATCGAGAACGACCAGATCATCTCCCAGCAATTCACCTTATGGGAGGGGGCCGGGTCTCAGATCATCCGGGGCCAACTGTTGGTCATACCGGTGGGAGATGCGATAATCTATGTCGAGCCTTTGTATCTCCAGTCGGAAGTGTTGGCGTTTCCGGAGCTCAAGAAGGTGATCCTCGCCGACGGCAGCAACGTGGTGATGGCGGACAGCGTCGCCGAAGGATTGGCCATGTTGCTGGAGGATCGGGAGCCTCCCGGCGCCGCGCCTTCGGGTGTGCCTACGGGTGTGACGCATGTAGGCGGGGACGGTCAGGCAACTCCGGGTACGGACGACCTGCGGTCGATCGAGGATGCGGTCTCCGGGCTGGACGAGGCCCTTAAAGAACTTCAAGAGGCTGTGGAACGTTTAAGAGAAACGTTGGGAGAATCATTGGGAGGAGACGACCCGCAATGACCAAGAGCAGCGAGTGGATCGAGGTTGAGAAGAAATACTACGCCCAGACGGTGCGCCGCCAACCGGTGGTGCTGGTCAGGGGCGAAGGCACCCGCGCCTGGGACGCCGACGGCAAGGAGTATCTGGACTTCGTGGCCGGCTGGGCCGTGAACCAATTGGGCCACTGCCACCCGGCGGTGACCAAGGCCATCGCCGAGCAGGCCGCCACCCTGATGCAGGTATCCAACCAGTTCTACAGCGTGCCCCAACTGCAACTGGCGGAGACCCTGATCGAGAACAGCGCCCTGGACCTGGTCTTCTTCGGCAACAGCGGGGCCGAGGCCAACGAAGGGGCCATGAAACTGGCCCGGCGCTACGGCAAGCTCAACCGCGACGGCGCCTTCGAGATCATCACGGCCCTGAACTCTTTCCACGGCCGCACGATGGGGACGTTGGCCGCCACCGGCCAGCCCGCCTATCAGGCGAATTTCACTCCGCTGCAACCCGGGTTCGTCCACGTCGACTACAACGACGTCGAAGCCATCATGAACGCCACCACCGACCAGACGGCGGCGGTGATGATCGAGCCGGTGCAGGGCGAGGCCGGCGTGGTCATTCCCGACGACGACTACCTGAAGCGGGTCAGAGAATGGTGCGACAAGCAGGGGATCCTGTTGATCTTGGACGAAGTGCAGACCGGCATGGGACGCTTGGGCAGCCTGTTCGGTTACCAGGAATACGGCATCGAGCCCGACGTCATGACCCTGGCCAAGGGGCTGGGCTACGGCGTCCCCATCGGCGCGTTCCTGTCCAAGGAACACTGCATGGCCCTGGTGCCCGGCGACCACGGCTCGACCTTCGGCGGCAACATGCTCACCACCGCCGCCGCCTACGCCGGGACCAAGTTCCTCATCGACAACGACATCCCCGCCAAGACCAAGGAGATGGAGCCCTATCTGTTGGGCCGGTTGAACGACCTGAAGGGCCGTTTCTCCTTCATCTCCGAGGTGCGCGGCAAGGGCCTGCTGGCGGCCATGGACTTCGAGAGCGAGATCTCCGGCCAGGTGCTCACCGCGGCCAACGAGGCCGGCATCCTGCTGAACGCGCCCAGGCCCACCACCATCCGCTTCATGCCGCCCCTGACCATCACTAAAGAAGAGATCGACCAGGGATTGGAGCGGTTGGGCAACGCCCTGGCGACCATTTGATTTCAAACGGATAGAACCAAACAATGGCAAAGCCAAAAATCGTGCTGGCCTACAGCGGTGGACTGGACACCACCGTGGCGGTCCCTTGGCTGCAGGAGAAGTACGACGCCGACATAATCACCCTGACCGTTGACCTGGGCATGGTGGACCTGGAGTCCATCCGCCAGCGGGCGCTGAAGATCGGCGCCGTGGAAGCCCTGACCGTCGATGGCAGGGAAACCCTGGTGAACGAGTTCCTGTTCCCGTCCCTTCAAGCCGGGACGATCTACGAGGAACAGTATCCGTTGGCCACGGCCCTGGGAAGGCCGCTGATCGCCCGTTACCTGGTGGAGGCGGCGCGGGAGCACGACGCCTACGCCATCGCCCACGGCTGCACCGGCAAGGGCAACGACCAAGTCCGGCTGGAGGTCGGCATCGCCGCGCTGGGGCCGGACATCAAGGTCATCGCTCCCATACGTGACTGGGGCATGAGCCGGGATGAAGAGATCGAATACGGCCAAGCGCGCAACCTGCCCATCAACGCCAACCGCAGCCGGTTCTCCACCGACGAGAACCTGTGGGGCCGGAGCGTGGAGGCTGGAGAACTGGAGGACCCCTGGCTGGAACCCCCCGAAGACGCCTACGCCTGGACCAGTCCCGTGGCCGGCGCACCCGATGAACCGGCCCGCGTCGAGATTCATTTCGAGTGCGGCGTGCCCACGGCGGTGGACGGCGAGACCATGACCGGGACCGATCTGATCAGTCACCTGAACACTCTGGCCGGTACCCACGGCGTGGGGCGCATCGACCACGTGGAGAACCGGTTGGTGGGCATCAAGTCCCGGGAGATCTACGAATGCCCGGCGGCCACGGTGCTGCACACGGCCCATACCTCGTTGGAAGCCATGACCCTGACCAAGGACCAGGCCCGCACCAAGGCCCGCATCGCCCAGGAATACGCCGACGTGGTCTACAACGGCCTTTGGTTCACCGCCCACCGGACCGACCTCAACGCCTATGTGCAGAGCACCCAGCGGTTCGTAACCGGAGACATCCGGGTGCGGCTGCATAAAGGGACCTGCACCGTGGTGGGACGCCAGGCGCCCAAGGCTTTGTACAACTACGGCTTGGCCACCTATGACCGGGCGGACGAATTCGACCACGGTTCGGCCGAGGGCTTCATCAAGATCTATGGGCTTTCCGTGCGCACCGAGAACCAGGTCCAGTCGGAC
>CAYMZL010000067.1:4122-8849 GCA_964394825.1 uncultured Dehalococcoidia bacterium
CCGGGAGGACCGATGACAGTAGCTGCCCGCATGAACGACCTGGGCACCGAGTCGGCATTTGAGGTGTTGGCCAAGGCCCGGGCATTGGAGGCCCAGGGGAAACAGATAATCCACTTGGAGATCGGCGAGCCCGACTTCGAAACCCCCAGACACATCGTCGAAGCCGGCATGCAGGCCATCAGCGACGGGTTCACCCATTACGGCCCCACGGCCGGTCTGCCCGAGTTGCGGGAGGCCATCGCGCGGAACAGCCGGGAGGTCCGCGGCACTGACACCGACCCGGCCAACGTGGTGGTGACGCCCGGCGCCAAACCCATCATGTTCTACGTGCTCTTGGCCCTGGGCGAACCGGGCGTCGAGGTCATCTACCCCAACCCCGGCTTCCCCATCTACGAGTCCATGATCAAGTTTTCCGGGGCCACTCCGGTCCCCATGCAACTCCTGGAGGAGAAGGACTACCACCCAGACCTTGACGCCCTGCCCGGTTTGATCACCGATAAGACCAGGCTGATAATCATCAACTCGCCGGAGAACCCCTGCGGTTCGGCCCTGAGCAAACAGGAGTTGGAGACCATCGCCGGTCTGGTGAAGCAGCACCCCGGCCTGTACGTTCTGGCCGACGAGATTTACAAGGACATCCTCTACACCGGCGAGCACTACAGCATATCGTCCTTTCCCGGCATGCAGGAACGCACTATCATCCTGGACGGCTTCTCCAAAAGCTACGCCATGACCGGTTGGCGTCTGGGCTACGGGATCATGCCCGAGGAGCTGGTGCCCCATATAGTGAAGCTGGCCGTGAACAGCGTTTCCTGCGCCGCTACTTTCACCCAGAAGGCGGCCGTGGCGGCCCTGGAGGGGCCTAGGGACGAGGTTGAGGCCATGGTCGCTGAGTTCGGCGTCCGCCGCAGGCTCATCACCGACGGACTTCGCAGCATCCCAGGGATCAAATGCCCGGAGCCCGAGGGTGCGTTCTACGTCTTCCCCAGCATCAAGGAGACCGGGCTCACCAGCACCGAATTTGAGGAGCGGGCGATGAACGAAGCCGGCGTCGCTCTGCTGTCGGGAAGCGCTTTCGGCGAGTACGGCGAAGGGTACGTCCGCTTGTCCTACGCCAACTCCCAGGAGAATCTTAAAAAGGCCATCAGCCAGTTGGACAAGTTAGCCCGCGGTATCTAGTTAACAGAAAAACGGAGGGCAAAATGCCAGAGATTAAAGTGGTCCATCCAGACGGTCTGGAAGTGGAGATTAAGTCCGGCGCCATGACCCGGTTGGCCGGGGTGTCCGAGAAGCTGACCGGCTCCACGGGCATCCACCTGGCGGTGGCCACCATCCCTCCCCACTGCGCCTCCAGCCCCCACTACCACGTGAATTGTGAGTCGGCAATCTACGTGGTCAAGGGCCACGGCCGGTTCGTGATTGGGGACAACTTGGAGACTGAGTTGGCCATCGGTCCCGGAGACTTCATCTACGTCCCGGCCGAAGCGGTCCACCAACCGGTCAACGACGGTTCCGAGGACTTGGAGATCATCGTCGCCCGCAACACGCCGGTGGAGATAGTGGTCGAGGTGGAGCCGTCCAAGGCGTAGGATGGTTGTTGGGTTGCGACAAGGGCGAAGCAAAACGTAGGGGCACGGCATTGCCGTGCCCCTACGTTTTGGCCCCTACCAAGGTAACAAGTGATGGGCTATACTAGCCGCGCCCGAAATTGGCGGAAACCAACGGAGGAATGAGATGGACCTGGGTCTAACCGAGATACAGCAGATGCTGAAGACCAGCGCCCAGGATTTTTTGTCCCGGGAGTGTCCCCTCACCCTGGTCAGGGAGATGGAGGAGGACCCGAGGGGATACACCGATGAACTGTGGCGGCAGATGGTCGCCCTCGGCTGGACCGGCGTGGCCTTTCCCGAGCAATACGGCGGCACGGGCGGCAACTTCTCCGACCTGGGAGTGTTGCTGGAAGAGATCGGCCGTTCCTTGGCCCCAAGTCCCTTCGTCTCCACGGTGGTGCTCGGCGGCATGACCGTCCTGGACGGCGGTTCCGACGCCCAGAAAGAAGACCTGATCGGCCGTATCTGCGCCGGAACAATGACCATGACCATGGCGGTCAACGAGGCCAGCGCGACCTACGAACCCTGGGGCATCGAGGCCACCGCCAGCAAGCAAGGCGGCAGATACGAGATTACCGGGAACAAGCTGTTCGTGCCCGACGCCCAGTCCGCCGACATGATTATCGTCGCCGCCCGTACGTCTTCGGACGGGGACCCGGCCAAGGGTGTCACCCTCTTCTTGGTGCCGTCCGGGACTGAGGGGCTGCAGATCACGCCGATGCGGTCCATCGGCAACGAACGGGTGTTCGAAGTTAACCTGGACGAGGTCAGCGTGCCCGAGGACTCGGTCATCGGCATGGCGGGCGAGGGCTGGCCCATTTTGGAGCGGACCATCATGAGGGCCACGGCGGCCCAATGCATCGAGATGCTGGGCGGGTCGCAGGCCGTGTTGGACATGACCGTTGAATACGCCAAGGGCCGGACCCAGTTTGGCCGCCCCATCGGCAGTTTCCAGGCCGTGCAACACCACTGCGCGCGCATGGCCACCGACGTCGAGGGCTCGAAGAACATTGCCTACCAGGCCGTTTGGCGGCTGTCCGAGGGCCTGCCCGCTCAACGGGAGGTCGCGATGGCCAAGGCCTGGATCGGCCCCGCCTACCGCCGCGTGTGCGGCACGGCCCACCAGTGCCACGGCGCCATCGGCTTCACCAAGGAGCACGACCTGCAGTTGTATACCCGCCGGGCCAAGGTCCACGAGTTGACCTACGGTGACGCCAATCACCACAAAGAGGTTGCCCTGCGGCACGTAGACGACGAATAGCCTCTATTTATCCTGGTAATCTCCGATCCCGCCATGGAGGCAAGCTCGGCATGACCACGACCAAAGAATGTGTATTCTGCAACATGGCCCAGGACCCGATGCACGACGCCCCGGTCTACCGGGACGACCGGGTCTTCGCCATCAAGGACATCAACCCCAAGGCCCCGGTGCACATGTTGATCATCCCCAATATGCACATCGCGTCGCTGGCCTACGTGGGCCCCGGGCAGGTGCCGATCATGGGCCACATGTTCGTGGTGGCCGAGGAGATCGCCCGGCGTGAGGGCGTCACCCTCAGCGGCTACCGGTTGGTTCTGAACCAAGGCGAAGACTCAGGGCAGGAGATACCCCACCCCCACATGCATCTCCTGGGCGGGAAGAAACTGGGAGCCATGGGCTAGGGCCCATTCCTGGGGTTTCATCAGTGCCTGATCTGCTCCAACGCCTTCAGGGCCGCCTGGAGTCCCTGCCGGACGGCCTGCAAGCCCACATCTACCGGGTGCGCGACGTGGCCCTGGAACTGGCCGCCCGACACGGCATCGACCTTGACCGCGCCGAGCTTGGCGCCCTGGCCCACGACGTGTGCCGGGCGGTCCCCGGCGGCGACCTTCTAAAGATGTCCGCCGAGTTTGGTGTGGCGGTAACCGAAGTGGAACAGGACTTTCCCATTCTGCTCCACGGCCCGGTGGCCGCCGAACTGCTCCGGCGGGAAGAAGACCTCGCCGACCACGGCCTTTACGAAGCGGTGCGCTGGCATTCCACCGCCCACGCCTCGTTGGACCCCTTGGGCAAACTGGTTTTCCTGGCCGATAAGTTGGACCCGCAGAAGGCGGCCATCTATTCCTACCAGGCCAGGCTGCGGGATATGGCAATGGAGAGTCTGGACCTGGCGTTGTTGGAGTTCCTGTCCCGGGAGATGGCAACCCGCCTGGAAAGGGGCGAAACGGTCCATCCGGCCAGTGTGGAGGCCCGCAACAGCCTGATATTGAAACTCAAAGGCTAGAGCCTCCGGTCTTGAACCCCAGCGGTACATGGCGCATCATAGTTTTTGCGGACCTTCTTTTCCAACTTGCCGGCTGGGTCAACCGGCCAGAGAGGCAACCGATGCAGATCAATCTGACACCAGAAGCGGTAGAGCATATTCAGAGCAAGGGCGGCCAGGCGGCCATCGACCTGCTCTCCTTCTCATCTTGAGGCGGCAACTCCACTGAGGTATCGGTCGATACCCGACTCTCCCGCCGCGACATCTCCCCGTACCGCAAGATAAATCAGGACGGCGTGGAACTGTTCATCCTGCCGGAACTGGCCCGGCACACCACCGCCATGAACATCGACAGCAAGAGATTCCTGTTCTTCCGCAACCTCAAGGCGGAATTGGAAATGGGAAACGGCATCGTGTTGGGGCGCCGTGCCTCCTGGGCTTAACGTCCAACGCCTCCGGTTCGCCCGGCCCGTCATAGAACCTCAAAACGGCCGAAGAGGGCCGACCGAGATAGCGGTCTCGTTCACGGCCGAGGCCCTGGAACATGTCCAGAAACGAGGCGGGCTGGCCGTCATCGATCTGGTCTGCTTGGACCATTGAGCCGGTTCCGCCGCCGAGGTCTCGGTCAGCACCTACCTTGGGCGCCGCGAAACGTCCCGGTTCCGCGAGGTCCCCGCGGACGGCGTCCGGGTGCTGGTTGAAGGCACCCTTGCTCCGTATCTGCGGAGTCTGCGGGTCCGCTTCTTCAAGTTTCTGTGGTTCCGTTGCTTGAAGGTCGAAGCCCGGCTCAGTAATGGCGCCACCCTGGGCGGCAAAGTGCCTCCGTCGCTGGCCTCGGTGCGCGATCAACCGTGGCCGTGGCGGCCCCGGTGAT
>CAYMZL010000068.1:0-5002 GCA_964394825.1 uncultured Dehalococcoidia bacterium
CCGCGCCGGCTTTGGCGCCACCTACGAAGAGTTGGAGGAATACACCGCCAAGGGCTACGAGGCCACGGTGGACGAGTTGCTCAGCCCCATGGACCAACCCGACTTAGAGATGGACTTGCTGGAGCGCTATTTCATCGATTGGAAGGAGATGAACGCGCTGGAGATCAACCAGGCGTATCTCACCTACCGGATGATCAACACCAAGCGCCCGCTGCAAGAGAAGATGACCCTCTTCTGGCACGGCATCTTCTGCGTCGGCAACTCCAAGTGTGAGCACGGCCGCCAGATCCAGCAGCAATTGGACATGTTCCGGGACCTGGGCATGGGCAGCTTCCCCAAACTGCTGCTGGCCCTCTCCGTTGACCCGGCCATGGTCTTCTACCTGGACAACTGCATGAGCCATAAGGACGCCATCAACGAGAATTTTGGCCGTGAGCTCTTGGAACTGTTCGCCATGGGCGTCGGCATGGACGGCCATGCCAACTACTCCGAAGAGGACGTGAAGGCCTGCGCCCGGGCGTTCACCGGCTGGACCATCGCCAACGCCATCCCAAGGTACCCCTACGGCCGCTTTCAGTCCCAGTTCGCCTTCAACGCCGCCGACCACGACTACAGCGAGAAGACCTTCCAAGGAGAGACCGGCAACTTCAACGGCGACGACATCATCGAGATCATCGTCAAGCAGCCGTCCGCGGCACGGTTCATCGCCCGCCACCTTTACAACTTCTTCGTGGCCGATGAGCCCCAGATACCGGCCTGGCAGGACACCCCGCCCAGGGACATAAACGCCATCAAGGAGATGGAGGACGCCTACTTCGAGTCCAACTACAACCTCACCGCCATGCTGCGGGTGATGTTCAACTCCGACTGGTTCAAGAACGCCCGCTTCGAAAAGGTGAAGAGCCCCGCGGAGACCGTCGCCGGGACCATGCGCCTGGTCAAGGACTTCACCAGCCCCAAGCCGGGCCTGCACCCCATCGCCATGGAGATCCGCTACATGGGCCAGGACTTGATGAACCCGCCCACCGTCGAGGGTTGGCACACCGGCCAAGAGTGGATCGACAGCGGCACGTTGGTGGAGCGCATCAACTTCACCGCCGACCAGATGGGCAACGTCGACCTCCCCGGAGTGAAGGCCATCATCGACCGCCTCAGTTCCGAGGGGATCAAGCAACCGGGGGCGCTGGTCGACCGCTGCCTGGACATGGTCGGGGGATACTCCCTGCCCGACGAGACCCGCGGCTACCTGGTGGAGCACATCGGGAAGGCCGGCGAGTTGAAGCCGGGGACCGAGTCATACGGCGACCAGATCGCCCAGACGCTGCAGCTCATCGTGGCCACCCAGGAGTACCAGTTCGCCTAGGCGGACGCCTGTAATGGGACGATTGGACGGGAAAGTAGCGCTGATCAGCGGCGGCGCCCGCGGCCAGGGGGCTGAAGAAGCCCGGCTCATGGCCGAAGAAGGCGCCAAGGTCGTTTTCGGCGACATCCTGGACGACCAGGGCAAGCAGGTCGAGGCCTCGATCACCGAGGCCGGCCTGGATGCCACCTACGTCCATCTGGACGTCACCCGCGAAGGCGAATGGGAGTCCGCGGTGGCGACCGCCGTGCGGAAATATGGCGGACTTCACGTGCTGGTCAACAACGCCGGGATCCTGATCCGAAAGAGCATCGAGGACACCACGGAAGAAGAATGGGACCGCATCATGGGCATCAACGTGAAGGGCGTCTTCTTGGGCACCAAGCACGCCATTCCAGCCATGAGAAACTCGGGCGGAGGGTCGATCGTCAACATCTCCTCCACCGCCGGTCTGGTGGGCAGCCTGGAAGGGTCGCCCAGCTACACCGCCACCAAGGGCGCGGTCAGGCTATTCACCAAGGCCACGGCGATCCAGCACGCCAAGGACGGCATCCGGTGCAACTCGGTCCATCCCGGCCCCATCGACACCGAGATGATCCGCGACACCACCACCGACCCTGAGAGATGGGCCGCCCGCTTGCGCCGGTTGCCCATGGGCCGGATCGGCACCGCCGCCGACATCGCCTATGGTGTGCTGTATCTGGCATCCGACGAGGCGTCATTCGTGACCGGCACCGAGCTGGTCATCGACGGCGGGACCACTGCCGAGTAACCATCAAAGAGTGAACATCAACCCGTAATACGGATATAAGGCCTAATCGCGAACCGAGGAGAAAAGAACCATGACCTCCACCAAGAAAGACCCGGTACTGGCTGTATTGCAGCTTTCGGGAGGCAACGACGGCCTGAACACCATCGTTCCCTACACCGACCCCCGGTACGCCGACAACCGGCCTTCGGTCCGGGTGGCCGAAGACCAAGTCCTGCCGATCAACGACAGTATCGGCTTCAACCCGGCCATGGCCCCGATCAAGGAGCTCTATGACCAGGGCAAAGTGGCCATCATCCAGGGCGTGGGCTACCCCAACCCCAACCGCTCCCACTTCCGCTCCATGGACATCTGGCACACCTGCGAGCCGGAAAAGGTGGGCGATGAGGGCTGGCTGGGCCGCGCCATCCGCGACCTCGACCCCAAGGGAGAGAACGTCCTCACCGGCGTGAACTTCGGCCGGGGCCTTCCCCGCTCGCTGGCGGCGCCCGGAGTGCCGGTGGCCTCGGTGGGCAACCTGGAGACCTACGGCGTCCTAACGGGCATCGAGGACGACCAGCGGGACGAGGCGTTGGACATCTTCTCCCGCATGTACTCGCCGGCCATGGGCCGCGGCCCGGTGATGGACTACCTGTCCCACACCGGCATGGACGCGCTGAAGGGCGCCGACATCCTCAGCACCGCGCCGGAAAAGTATTCCTCCAGCGTTGAGTACGGCAACAATTCCGTGGCCCAATACATGAGGAACATCGCCCAGACCCACATCGCCGAATTCGGCACCCGGTTCCTCTACACCACCGCCCCCTACAATAGCTTCGACACCCACGCCGGGCAGATGGTCGGACACTCCGCGCTGTGGACCGAGGTTTCCGCCGCGGTGCGCGATTTCCACACCGACCTGACCGAGAACAACGCCGCCGACAACATGGTGCTCTTGGTCTTCACCGAGTTCGGACGCCGCGTCCACGACAACGGGTCCGGCACCGACCACGGCTCGGGCGGAGTCGCCTTCGTCATCGGCGACGCGGTCAAGGGCGGACTCTACGGTGAGTACCCTTCATTGGAGGAAAGCAAGCTCCTCGAAGGGGACCTGCACTTCAACAACGACTTCCGCGGCCTTTACTCGACCCTGCTGGAGAAGTGGATCGGCCTGGACGCCAAGTCCGTGGTGGGCGGAAATTTTGAGCAGATGGATTTCCTTTAGGCCCTTGATTGGGCTGCCCAGGCAGGTAGACCGCAACCGAAGAGTCAAGCGAGGTAAGGATGACTACACAAGCGCTGAGCGTATCCCTCCAATACAGTCATAGCATCGGGCGCGGGGAATTCTCCGGCCCAGGTTTCCGCAACCCCGTGGCCATCGCCCGGGGCGCCGACGATTCGATCTACGTCGTCAACCGGTCCTACGAATACCGGCCCGATGGGAAGCGGGTGACCATCTGCACCGTCGATGAAGAGTACATCGGCGAATTCGCCCGGGGCGTCCACACCGCCGGCGTGACCGACATAGTCACCGAGGACGGCTCCCTGATCTGGCCCACCAGCGTGGCCTTGGACCAAGACGGCAACGTCTATATCGCCGATGAGTGGCTGAACCGCATCTCCATCTTCACCAAGGACGGCGAATGGGTCGGCAAGTGGGGGACCGAAGGCAGCGCCGACGGCGAGATCAGCCGTCCCTCCGGCATGGTCTTCGACGCCGACAACAACCTGCTGCTGGTGGACAGCCAGAACAACCGTATCCAGAAGTTCACCAAGGACGGCAAGTTCATCTCCGCCTTCGGCGCTCAGGGTTCCGGGGACGGACAGTTCAACCTGCCATGGGGCATCGACGTGGACGCCGACGGCAATATCTACGTTGCCGACTGGCGCAACGACCGGATCCAGAAGTTCAACAAGGACGGCGAATTCCTGCTGAAGTTTGGCAGTTCCGGAAGCGCCGAGGGTGAGTTCGACCGGCCCACCGGAGTCGCCGTGGACCGGACCGGCATGATCTACGTGGCCGACTGGGGCAACGAACGCCTGCAGATGTTCGACCCGGCGGGGCGGTTCGTGACCCTGGTCACCGGCGACGGCACCATTTCCAAATGGGGCAAGGACAAGCTGGACGCCAACGCCGAGATGTGGAAGGAGCGGGAGATCGCTCAGGGCATCGAGCGGGAGAAGGACTTCTGGGGCCCGGTGGCCGTCGCGGTGGACGATGAAGACCGCGTATTCGTGGTAGAGTCCTGCCGCAACCGCATCCAGGTCTACCGCCGGCAGGAGCCCATGTTCAGAGGCGGAGGCCGCCTCTAGGCCGGCCAAGCCAACAGCGGTCAGCGAACCATGAAGGGGGCCCAGCAAAGTCCCCCTTCCGGGTCCAGGCCCTAATAGGCAGTGATTAAGTGACGACACAGGACGAACTGGGAGCCAAACTCAAAACGCTGGGGATCAGACTGACCCCGCAAAGGTTGGCCATCGCCGAGGTGGTGGTGAACTCGGGCGATCACCCGTCGGTCAAAGAGATCTTCGGCCGGGTCCAGGAGTTCTTCCCCTACGTGACGCTGGCCACGGTCTATTCGACGTTGACCGTGCTGGAGCAGGCCGGAATCGTCCGGGAACTGCCCTTCCAGAAGCAGTCACGCTACGACGCCAACCTGTCGCCCCATGCCAATCTGGTCTGTGTCGGCTGCGGCAGCGTCCACGACGCCGACGTGGGCCAAAATTTGGTTGCCGAGTTACGCGAGCGGCTGGAAAAATCTTCGGATTTCCAGTTCACCGGACAGCGGGTGGACTTCTACGGCTGGTGCCCCAACTGCGCCAACCGCCGCGACCACCGGACCGACGCCCCGGCCGAATAACCCCCGGCCTCATTACCACCGGTGTAGGGGTGGGTT
>CAYMZL010000068.1:5012-7582 GCA_964394825.1 uncultured Dehalococcoidia bacterium
AAACCCGCCCTGCCGGCCGGGGCCACGAACCAATTAGAATAACATGCCCCATCGGCAATCACCGGTCAGGCCCGCGTCTCCCAGGTTATCAGCAACTCGCGCATTTCGGACCGCCACTGAGGCAAAAATCCCCCTTGGCCCGGAGCGAACAGCTCCTCGAAGTGGCTTTCGATCAAAGACCTGGCCCGGCCGCGGTCTTCCGGCTTCAGCCAGCGGTCTTCCAAAATCATTTGCACTGCCTCTTCCCTGGTTCGCGGCGTTTGATTCTCCCACCACGGCGACTCCGGCATCACTTGAATCTCCGGCAAGATACCCAGGTCCCACAACACGGGCAGCAGTTGGCGATGGCCGGGCAAGACCTCTTGCTCTTCGCCATACACCAATCTAAACAGCTTGGCGCGCCGGTTGGGCGGAGGTTCGCTCCAGACGGTGATCATGACCCGGCGGCTTGCTGCGGCTTCCAACCGGTGGATGAACGAGGTTATGTCCCGCACGAAGTAGGTGACATCCGCCGTGAAGGAGATGTCGCCTCGTGTCCCTTCGGCATCCAACAGGGAAGACGGGACGAGGCGGGCATTTGTGATACCTGCTTCTTGGGCCAGGGATTCAAACTCGGCTGCCATGCCCGGAGATGGCTCCACGTTCACCACTTGGCGGCATCTCAGGGCCAGTGGGAGACCGACCCGCCCGGCTCCGCCGCCCACGTCCAGCACAACGTCGTCCGGCCGCACGTATGACGCGATCAAAGCCAGGTTGTGGTTCAGGATCCGGTGAGGGTCGAACCGGAACTGTCGGGCCGCTGGCCCCGCCCAGGCATCGCCGGCCGGGGCGGGACCGTAGATGCGGGTGTTCTGGGCATTTACGGCATCAAGGCGGTCAGCGTATATCTCAGACGGAGTCAATTTGACGATAGCCTCTTGACGAAAACTTCTCAGGCAGAGCGGGAAAAGTGGGATATAACATACGGGCTCCAGGTGGCCATTGTAAATGGCTCTCTCAGCCAGCCATGCACCGGGCGCCTTGAACCGTCCGTGTCCCGTCCATGTCAAAGATGACTCAATGTTGAAACTGGGTCGTGGTTCGACAAGCTCACCATGAGCGGTCACGCGTGGTTCACCATGAGCGGTCACGCGTGGTTCACCATGATCGGGATTGTGCGGGGTGTGGCCGCAATGGCCGGAGTGCGGTGGATGCGTGTAGGGGCGGGTTTGAAACCCGCCCCTACCATGCTGAGGCCGCGCTGGAATCCGGCAACTCGATTCGCTTTGACCCGCTCATCCTAAGCTCCGACCGGGGTCGAGATGGGGGCGGTTTTCCTAGGGCCTCACAGAGGTTAATCCCCCTTGTACCCCCGGTTTCCCTGTTGTTTCTCCAGGTAGTTGCGGATCATCAGGGCTGCCGTGGCGCCCTCGCCAACCGCGCTGGCAACCTGCTTGGTGCTGCCGCCACGGGCGTCCCCGGCGGCGAACACGCCCTCCAGGCTGGTCTCCATGGTCCCGCTGGTGGTGATGAAGCCCCATTTGTCCGTTTCCACCGCGTCCTTAACGAATTGAGTGTTGGGGTCGAGCCCGATGAAGATGAACGCGGCGGCGGGGAACAGTTCCTCAACCTCCCCGGTGGTCCGGTCCTGGACTAGGACCGATTCCAGATGCCCGGAGCCCTTGAATTCTTGAACGGCGTTGCTGAGCCGTATCTCCATCTTCGGGTGCTCCTCGGCCTTCTCGCGTAGTATCTGGCTGGCCCCCAGCCGGTCCGTGAATTCCAACACCGTGACCTTGCTGGCGAATTTGGTCAGGAACAGCCCCTCTTCGACGCCGCTGTTGCCGCCGCCGACCACAATGACTTCCCGGTCTTTGTAGAACGGGCCGTCGCAGGTGGCGCAGAAGTGGACCCCGGCCCCGATCAGGTCTTCCTCGCCGGGGACGTTCAGCCGCCGGTACCGGGTGCCGGGCGCCAGCAAGATGGCACTGGAGCAGTACTCGTCTCCAGATTCGGTGGTGACCATCTTGTAGTCGCCCTCGACCCGGATCTTGGTCACGGTCTGGGCCGGCAGTATCTCCACGCCGAACCGCTCGGCATGGACCCGCATCTGGTCGGCCAACTCACCGCCGCCGATGCCTTCCGCGAATCCCGGATAGTTGTCGATCCGCTCGGTCACCCCGGCCTGGCCACCGATGCCGCCTTTCTCGATGATCAAGGTCTCGATGCCCTCGCGGGCGGCGTAAAGGGCCGTGGTCAGACCGGCGGGGCCGCTGCCCACGACCAACAGGTCGTAGAACTCCCGTTTGGCCTTGGGGCTGATGCCCAATTTTGCCGCCAATTCGGCGTTAGACGGTTCCACCAGGATCGAGCCGTCTTCGAAAATGATGGTGGGGATGATTTGTTTGCCGTCGTTCAACTCCTGGACCCGCCGGCGGCCCGCTTCGTCTTCGTCGATATCGACCCAATTAAAACGGATGCGCTGCTCCCCTAGAAATTGCTTCGATTGCTTGCAATCGGGGCACCAGGGCGCGCCGTAAACGGTGATCTTGGGTTGTTCCATCGGTCCTCCATGGCACCACTATAAGATC
>CAYMZL010000068.1:7682-8813 GCA_964394825.1 uncultured Dehalococcoidia bacterium
GCCCTTTTGATGTTCTCGGCCCGCCGGAAACCATGCTGTTCTCCCTCGAAGGGGATGTAGGCCGTGGGAATGCCCTTGGCGCGGACGGCCTCGAACATCCTCTCCGCCTGGTTCGGCGGCACGATCTGGTCCTCCAGCCCCTGGAACAAGATCAAGGGACAGGACAACCGGTCGGTGTGGTTGATTGGCGAACGCTCCAGATACAGGTCCCGGCGTTCCGGGTAAGGGCCGACCAGGCCGTCCAGATAGCGGGACTCGAACTTGTGGGTCTCTTTGGCCAGGCCCTCCAGATCGCTGACGCCGTAGTGGCTGGCGCCGGCCTTGAAGACCTCCTTGAAGGTCAAGGCGGCCAGGGTGGTGTACCCGCCGGCGCTGCCTCCGTCGATGGCCAACCGGTCTCCGTCGGCTTCGCCCCGGCCGACCAGATGCAGGGCGGCATTGCAGCAGTCGTCGACATCCACGATTCCCCAGGCATCGTTGAGCCGTTCCCGGTACTCCCTGCCGTAGCCGGTGCTGCCGCCGTAGTTGACGTCCAGGACACCGATGCCCCGGCTGGTCCAGAACTGGATCCCCAGGTCCAGGGCGGTGGCGGCCGCTCCGGTGGGGCCGCCGTGACTCTTGACCAGCAGGGGAGGTTTCTCTCCGGCCGGCCCCTGGAAGTCGCGGTTCTTGGGCGGGTAGAAGAAGGCGTGGGCCGTCTTGCCGTCGACCGTCGGAAACTCCATTGTCTGGGCGGCTGATAGGTAGCCGGAATCGATCTCCAGGTTGTGGGATTTTCTGAGTTCCTGCCACTTACCGCTGGCCAGGTCCAACGACACCAAAGACATGGGCAGGGTGGGCGCTCCGGCCACGAACACTATGTTGCCGCCGCCCGCCTTGCCGCCGCCCGCGTGGATCTCCCCCCGGCCCATCTCGGAGAAAGGGGTCTCCACCGGGACCAGGTTCCGCGACTGGATATCCAGCATGGCGATCTTCCACGCGCCATCCTCCACATAGCTGCAGGCGATCCGGTCAGACGAAGCGAAGGAGTAGGCGCCGGAGCCGAACACCCATTGCGGCTTACCGAACTCTGCGTTTAGGCTGGTCAACTGCCGCGCTTGGCCGTTCTCCCAGCGCCACAGGTTCCACCAG
>CAYMZL010000069.1:0-6594 GCA_964394825.1 uncultured Dehalococcoidia bacterium
GGCCCGCCAGGCCAACCTCCGGGAGTTGGATGAAAACATCGCGGCCTGGACCCGGCAGCGCACCGCCGACGAGGCGGCCCAAGTCTTACAGGAACATGGCGCGGCGGCCATGCCCATTATGAACATCGAGTCCCAGTTCCTGGACCCCCACCTCCAAGAGCGGCGGGCCTACGAGTCGGTGGACCACCCCCATCTGGGGACCGAGTGGGTCTACGGGATGCCCTGGGTCTTCTCCGAGACGCCCGGAGAGATCAGAACGGCGGCCCCCCTCTTGGGAGAACACAACCAGCACATACTGTGCGGCCTTTTGGGCCTAACCCAAGACCGGCTGCAGGTGCTGGAAGCCCAACAGGCGGTATACTGAACCGACCATCGGCCCGCGGATATGTTGCCCGCACCTTCCGGCGATCTATCGATGAGCGCTCATTCGGCCCTTGGCCGTTCGGGACCCGGGAATCCCCCCCAAATTGATCAAAGAACCAATCACACGAACGCTACGGCTGCCGCGGAAAATGTTCTACGGCTGGTGGATCGCGATTGCATCAATGGGGGCCGACGCCCTCAAGCACGGCACCTTCAATAAGGGCTTCACCTCCTACATCATTCCCATACGCGCCGAACTGGGCATCGGGGTGGCCGCCATCTCGTTTGCCGAGATGCTGGGCCGCATGGAAGGAGGCCTCCAGGGCCCAATCATGGGCTGGGCCACCGACCGCTTCGGCCCCCGAATCATCCTGATGTTCGGCGGCCTGACCTCCGGCCTTGGGTTCATCCTGATCTCCTTCTCCCAGAACTACCTTTACTTTGTAATCATATTCGTGGGACTGCTGTCTCTGGGGTTCCGGGCCGGGTACAACAACGCGACCATGCCGGCCCTCAACCAGTGGTTCCGGCGGCACCGGGGACTGGCCATGGGTATAGCGGGCACCGGCACGGCCATCGGCGGCACGGCCATTGCCCCGCTGATGGGATTCTTGGTGCTCAGCGCCGGTTGGCGTCCGGCAGCCCTGATCTCCGGTGTGGTCATTCTGGCCGTGGTCATTCCTCTGTCGTTCTTGATCCGCCGGAACCCGGAGAGCATGGGGCTGCGGCCGGATGGAGACCCCATCCCGGAGGACGAGGTCAACATCGGCCCGGCGGTCACAGCCGGAGGTGAAAAGCCCAATAGAGAGATCTACGGCGCCGTCATACTCCATGCCGGAGAGCCGGATTTCACGGCGCCCGAGGCCATGAAGACGCCCACATACTGGATGTTGGTGCTGGCCGTGGGCATGCGGAACGTGGTTCATTCCGGAACCCAATTCCTGTTGGTGCCCCTGGTGGTCTGGTTTTTGATGGGGTCTGGGCGCACCGAGGGCAACGCTCAACCGATCGCCGTTGCTTTTGTTGGGGTGATGTCCTTCAGCCTGTTGTTGATGACACCCCTCATCGGCTGGCTGGGCGACCGCTGGTCCAAACAGAAGCTGAGTTCCGCCTGCATGATCGGCGGAGCGTTGTCCCTGCTGGTCCTGGTGAACGGCGCCGGGCACATCTGGCAGGTGGTCGTATTCGTGGTGCTGGCGGCCTTCTCCGAGACGGCCAATCCCCTGGCCTGGGCCATCATGGGAGACTTTTTCGGACGGCGCAGCTACGCCACCCTGCGGGGCTGGCAGCATCTGCCCGACCAGTTGATGTCCATGAGCACGCCGGTGTGGATGGGAATCATATTTGACCATACGGGCAGCTTCAAGTGGGCGCTGATCCCCTTGGTCATCTTCTATTGTTTGGCGGCCATATTCTATCTGTTGATACCCAGCCCCAGAACGCCGGCCCGGGTGCGGGCCTACCGGCAGCAGGGCCTGGGCCGGTAGGGCCTGTCCCCCTTAATCAAGTTGCGCTAGAATTACGGGCGCAAACGCCGGGCCACGGCCCAAGGAGAAATCCGCATGGTACTCGAGTCAGGAAAGATCGACCAGGAGGGCATCGACCGGCTTCGGGCCCGCCTGGGGAACTTCAACCGGCCACGGCAATACGGGGTGGGCCTGTTCAACACCCAGGCCAGCCAGGATGCCATACGGCATTTCTGTCAGGGGATCGGAGACGAAAATCCCCTCTACTGGGACCTCAGCCACGGATATAACAGCCAGTACGGCAAGATCATCGCCCCGGCTTGCTTCCTGTACAGCGTCTATTGGTGCTCCGGGCGCACCGGAGGCCTGCCGGGCGTCCACGGCTTCCATGCCGGTAACGACTGGGAGTGGTACCGGCCCATCTACCTGGACGACAAGATCTCGGTCCAGGAGCAGTTCACCGGCCTGGAGGAGAAGGAATCCGAATTTGCCGGGAAGATCCTGATTCAGTCCAGCGTTACCCACTACTTCAACCAGCACGGAGACACCATCGCCAAGACCAGGGGTTGGCAGGTGCGCGCCGAACGGGACGCCGCCAAGGAGAAACAGAAGTACTCCTTTGAGCCCTACCGGTACTCCACCGAGGAGATCAAGGCGATCCAAGACGCGGTGATGAATGAAGAGGTCCGGGGCACCACACCCCGTTGGTGGGAGGACGTGAACGTGGGCGACGACGTTGGACCCTGCGTTAAAGGGCCCATGAGTCACGGCGACATCACCGCCTTCGTGGCCGGCTGCATCGGCGGAATATCCCACGGGATTCAGCTCCGCGAGATGGCCCGGCACCCGTCTTGGGGCTTCACCGACCCCACCACCGGCGCCCAGGAAGCCATCATCCGCGTCCACGACATCCAGGAGGCCGCCGAAAGCGCGGGGCTGCCCGGCGCCTACGACTACGGCTGCCAGCGGTGTTGCTGGATGGGCAACCTGCTGACCAATTGGATGAGCGACGACGGGTTCCTGAAGAAGATGTACGTTGAATTGCGCCGCTTCAATGTGGTGGGCGACACCACTTGGTGCAAGGGTAAGATCACCGGCAAGCGGGACGAAGACGGTCAGAAGTTGGTGGACATGGACGTTTGGGGTGACAACCAGCGCGGCGAGACCAGCATGAAAGGGACGGCCACGGTCCGGCTGCCCTCCAAGGCCGCCCAGATGACCGGCTGATATAATACTGTCAAAGGACTCTCACGCCAGGTTTACGGTCATGACGCAGCCAAAACCCAAGTTGAAATTCACCGTCCAGGATTACATGAGCACGCCCGAGGGAACGCGCTACCAGCTTCTCGACGGGGAGATGATTTTGGCCCCTTCACCGACTGATAAACACCAAAGATTACTTGCCAATCTATACCGCGCAGTACACGCATTCGTGGCTGCAGGAAATCTTGGCCAAGTCAGGTTCGCGCCTCTAGACGTGGTGCTGTCCAATCACGACGTGGCCCAGCCGGACCTGATGTTCGTCTCCAACGAAAGGGCTGGAATAATCACTGAAGCCAATGTCCAGGGAGCGCCGGACCTAGTGGTCGAGATTCTTTCGCCGTCAACGGCTGAGTACGACGAGGGGTATAAGCGTGCGCTGTACGGTCGACACGGGGCGCGGGAATATTGGCTGATCGACCCCGATGCCGAGACTGTTGAAGTGCTGGTCCTGGGCGCAGAAGGCCTCAGCCCCCACCAGGTTTTCGGGACCGGCCAGACCCTCGAGTCTCCACTCCTAGAGGGGCTTTCATTGGAGTTGGAAGACCTGTTCAGAGGGGACTAGCGGTAGCTGCTTCTAGCCCCCCGGCTCCGCGATCGCCTTGGCGAACCCCTCCACTGCCCCCTCCAACACCCAGTCCTCAACGCAGTATGAGATGCGGAAATAGCCCGGCGTGCCGAAGCCGCGCCCCGGCACCACCAGCACGTTGGAGTTCAGGAGCGTCCGGCAGAAGACAACGTCGTCCTCGATGGGCGCCTTGGGGTACAGGTAGAATGCCCCCTGGGGCCGCACCACCTCATAGCCCAGTTCCCCCAGGTTCCGGCACAGGAAGTCCCGTTTCTTCTCGTAATACCCCGCGTCCACGCTCACACCCTGCAGGTTGCGGACGATGTGCTGCATCAGGGCCGGGGCGTTCACGAACCCCAGGGTCCGGTTGCAGAAGGCCAGTCCCGCCGACAATTCCTCTTTGCCCCGGTAGTTGGGGTTGACCGCGATGTAGCCGATGCGTTCTCCCGGCAGGGCCAGGTCCTTGGCGTGGGAGGTGACCACCACGCTGTTGTCGTAATGGGGCAGCACCTGGGGGAAAGACATGCCGTCGAAGATGATGCGCCGGTAGGGCTCGTCGCTGATGATGAAGATCTCGACGCCGTGCTCGGCCTGCTTCCGCTCCAACAATGCCGCCAACCCCTTGACGCTCTCCTCGGAATAGACGGCGCCGGTGGGGTTGTTGGGCGAGTTGACCATGATGGCCCTGGTCTTGGGGGTCATCACGGCCTCGATGGCGGCCAGGTCGGGCTGGAATCGGCCGTCGCAGGCGGCCACCACGGCCACGCCGCCGTGATTGTCGATGTAGTAGAGGTATTCCCAGAAGTAGGGCGACAGGACTATGACTTCGTCGCCCTCGTTGAGGATGGTCTTAAGCACCACGTTGGCGGCGGCGGCGGCCCCGCAGGTCATGATCACGTCGCCGCCGGAGAAGTCCAGGCCGGACTCTTTCTTCAGGGTGTCGGCCACCGCCTGGCGGGTCTCCATGTAGCCGGGGTTGGGCATGTAGCGGTGCATACCCGGGACCGGGGCGTTGGCCAGGCGGCGCAGTTCGTCGTGGAACTCCTGGGGCGGCTCCAAAACCGGGTTGCCCAAGGACAGGTCGAACACCTTGTCGGCCCCGATCTGGGCCTTAAGTGCCATCCCCTCCTCGAAGACCCGGCGGATCCAACCCCCCTCTTCCATGAACCGCCGTACCTTCCGCGACACCGCCATGCAAGTACCTCCGCCAGCCTCTAGTGCCAAGCCAGGCGAGTGTAGCAATGGGGGTTGAGGGTGTCAAAGAGACGAAGCTTCTCCGGGCGGAAGGTATCAGGCCGGGAACGCCCGTCAATGAACGCTGAGGGAATTTATGATTCTGCACCTGCCGGAAGAGTTCCCGGAGTGCCCGTGTAGGCCGTCCGCGGGTAGGTGGGACCGCTTTCAAAACGGGTCCACAGCAGGAGAGCTGGAGGCGCGATTTATAAATGACATTAAGTTCAATATATTTGATATTGGTTAATTAGTTGGTCTAATCTATAGGGAATAAATCCGAGGACCGGGTACAGAGATGAAACCCGGCAACGACCGGTGGCCGCATCTGATGTTTAAAGATTTGAGTTCGGTTCAAATGGCGATCGTTGACCTTGGCATAGCGAGGCCCAAGCTCGTGATGATTGCCGCGTTTATTGCCACCATTGTGTTTCTTGGTGCGCTGGTCCTGCGTGTCGACGTGGACACCGATCCGGAAAATATGCTGTCGGCGTCGAATCCGGTTCGCGCGCTTAACCGGTCCATAGCCGAGGAGTTCGGGGCCAAGAATATGTTGGTCCTGGGCATCGTTGACGAGGGCGGCGTCCTCAATGCCGCGACTTTGGGCAATGCGGCACGGCTGGTTGCCGGCATCAAGGGATTGGACGGCGTGGAGCCGGACGGTGTTCTCAGCTTCGCGTCGGTCAGCGCCGTACCGGCGGGTGACCTTTCCGTTGAGCTTTCGGCCGGGGACGTGGACCGGATCGCCGATGACCTGGCCCGGGACTCGGTGCTGGGCAAACGGGTGATCTCCGAAGACGGAACGGCCCTCGCCGTTTACATCCCTCTGAAGAGCAAGGGCGATGTCACGGGCGTATCCGCGGAGGTGAAACGGCTCCTGGCGGTCCACGGCCTGAATGGCGGCGGAGGGCATTACCTGGCCGGATTGCCCCTGGCCGAGGAGAAGTTCGGGCGGGACATGTTCATTCAGATGGCCCTGTTGGCGCCCCTTGCCGGGCTTCTCATCTTCCTGCTGATGCTCTACTTCTTCCGCAAGTTGATCCTGGTCGTGGCGGCGATGCTGGTGGCCATGCTTAGCGTGATCTGGACCATGGGACTTTTGACCGGAACGGGCTTCACCCTCCACATCATGAGTTCGATGATTCCCATATTCCTGATGCCCATCGCCGTCCTGGACAGCATCCATATCCTGAGCGAGTTCTTCGAGCGCTATCCCCAATCTCAGGACCGGAGGACGACGCTGCGGGCGGTCTACCAAGAGTTGGCCACGCCCATCACTTTCACATCCCTCACCACTGCGGTCGCCTTTGCGTCGTTGGCCATGGCGCCCATACCGCCGGTGCAGGTGTTCGGCCTATTCGTGGCCTTCGGCGTGTTCGCCGCCTGGCTGTTGACCATGCTGTTCCTGCCGGCGTTCATAATGCTCCTGAGCGAAGAGGGCCTGCAGCGTAGCATCACCGGCGACGCGCAATCCGGGAGCCGGGTTCTGACGGGAGGGCTCCGGCGGTTGGGCCGGTTCGCCGTTGGCAAACCACTAATATTCCCGGTCGTCTTCATTATGGTTGGCGCCGCCGCCATCCCCGGGATGATGAAGGTCTCGGTCAACGACAACCCTGTACGGTGGTTCAAGTCGGGTAGCGAGATCCGAGTGGCTACGGAGGAGTTCAACCGCCTGTTCCCCGGGGTGTACAACGCCAGCCTGGTCAT
>CAYMZL010000069.1:6694-8537 GCA_964394825.1 uncultured Dehalococcoidia bacterium
CTACGGAGGAGTTCAACCGCCTGTTCCCCGGGGTGTACAACGCCAGCCTGGTCATCGAGGCCGGGGAGCCGGGAACGCTCACCAGCCCCGAGATGGCATCGGGACTCCTGGCGATGCAGGAAAGACTGGCTGAAATCTCTTTCGTGGGGCAGGTCACGTCCTACGCAGACCTGGTCACTTCCGGGGCGGGTCCGGACGCCCTCCCCAAGGCACAAGACGAGATCGAGAGGGCGTTGGACTCGGTTTTCAACTCGCCGCGGGGCGTCTACGCGCGCGGGTTGATCTCTCCGGATTACCAAAGGGCCAATGTTCAGATATCCATGAAGGACGGGGACAACAAGTCGATGCAGAAGGTGGTCGATGCCGCAGACGCCTTCTTGGCGGAGCGGCCATTCCCCGAGGGAACCACGGTCGAATGGGCTGGGGAGACCTATTTGAACCTGGTATGGCAGGACAAGATGGTCTCCGGCATGCTGAAGGCGTTCCTCACGACGTTCGCGGTGGTGTTCGTCCTGATGGTGGTGTTGTTTCGCTCGCTCCGCTGGGCGGTCCTGGCCATCTTGCCTTTGTCCGCCACCATTCTCCTGATGTACGGGGTGATTGGGTTTACCGGTAAGGACTACGACATGCCGATCGCCGTCTTGTCCACCCTCGTCCTGGGCATCGCCATTGATTTCGCGATTCACTTCATCCAGCGTTACCGGCAGTTGGCCAGAGAGCAACCAGCGGTTGGCTTGGCCTTGGGCAGCGTTTTCGAAGAGCCGGCGAGGGCCATCACCAAAAACGCCCTGATCATAGCCCTTGGTTTCGTCCCCATGCTTTTCGCGTCACTGACGCCTTACATCATTGTGGGCGTTTTCATGGCGTCGATAATGGCCTTGAGCTGGTTGGCTTCACTGGCGCTGCTTCCCTCGGTCATCGCCCTTTTTCAGAAGGGCGCGGCCCGGAGAGCTGAGGCTTAGGTCCCCTTTTCCATGAACCGCCGGACCTTTTTCGAGACCGCCATCCAAGTACCTCCGCCGGCCTTAAACGCCAAGCCAGGCGAGTGTAGCAACGGGGGTTGTAGGTGTCAAAGACTGTCCTTTTGCTGGACTGGCTTAGTGGGTTACAATGCGTCGTCGTTTAGTGATAGGTGCTGAAGCAAGAAAATTCGCAAACGGAGTGGAAATGGAGAATGCTAAGCACGTTCGGATCTACGCCGACGAGGCAGGTGACTCCCACTTTGAAGACCTGGAAACCGGTCTTACTTTTATGGATTTTGCCCTGCCAGCTGCCCCTCTGGCTACAGCTCCCTTTTTGTCCGCCTCGAAAACCCAGTGGCTGGGCGCTCCCCTAGGATGGGCGGGTGAAGTACCTCATCCAAGCCCAGGCAGACTAATATTTTGCACCACACAGGGCGAGTACGAGGTCACGGCCAGTGACGGTGATGTAAGGCGATTTCCGGCCGGAGCGGTATTTCTACTCGAAGACACATGGGGCAAAGGGCACAGGACAATGGTCACCAGTGATATCGATGCAGTGATACTAGTGGTGACGCTTGCTGAATCGGAAACTGCGGGTCCGTGAGGAGGAGCCTGCCGCTGCTGGGCAACGGGATTTGTTTGGTCATACGTCCACCAACTCTCCCGGTGCCCCATCCTCCATCTTGAAACCAAACTCCCGCCCGAACTGGTAGACCAGGCCGTAGCGCACCAGTTCCATGTCCGCGGGTTGTCCAAGTATTCGGGCTATGGAAGTTACGGGCCGGTCTGCGATTCCGCAGGAGATGATGTTCTGGTAGTAGGAGAGGTCGGTGTTGACGTTGACGGCCAGGCCGTGGAAGGCGATGCCTCGGCTGATCTTG
>CAYMZL010000070.1:0-8500 GCA_964394825.1 uncultured Dehalococcoidia bacterium
CCTGCGATCTGTTGGGCCTGTGGTAGTGGCTACAGGCGACGAATTTTAATGGTATCACCAAACGTTTTGTGTTGAACAGGAATTCCCGTTGGTGCTTGACGGCTTCTCGTAAGACATGGATAATATACACCTATAGGGTGTATAGTTGCACATCGAGTTTGCTAGCAACCGGCTCTCGGCAGCCAGCCTTAGCTTGGCACAAGCCACTCGATTCTTTGGCGCTCCCATTGGGCGGAAGTACATCCAGCGCCTGGCGGTTATTCGCGCCGCCAGTGAGTTCGACCATCTCTACGGTCTTCGAGCCTTGCGACTGCATTCATTGAGAGGGGACCATGCTGGACAGCATGCGATGGTCTTGACTGGTAACTACAGGCTGATTATTGAGCGAATCGGCCAGGACACGGTGCGAATACTCGGTGTGGAGGACTACCATGGCAACTAAAACGGACGCTTACCCGGACGTGGCCATCCCTCCGGGGGAATACCTTGCGGAGGAGATCGCGGCCAGGAACATCACCCAAAGAGAACTGGCTCGGCGGATGGGACGGCCCGCTAACGCCATCAACGAAATAATTAACGGCAAGAAGGCTGTCATCGCCGAAACAGCATTACAGCTTGAGGAAGTGATGCCGGAGATTCCCGCCCGCTTCTGGTTAAACTTGGAAACTGACTACCAATTGACGAAGGCTTTGCTCAAGCGGCGGCTGGAGGCTATTTAGCCTCCAGCCGCTAGGGAATTTATGGTACCCCTGGAGGGATTCGAACCCCCGACGCGCGACTTAGGACGCCGCCGCTCTATCCACTGAGCTACAGGGGCATTATGGTGGAGATAGAGGGACTCGAACCCTCGGCCTCGGCATTGCGAACGCCGCGCTCTCCCAACTGAGCTATATCCCCATTCCAATACTTCCGCAGGCCGCAGGCGTGCGGAAGGACTAATTCAAATCGTAAGGCTCCCGCTAAACCACTGTCAAGTCGGCCCATGGCTCTTATCGTTGGCCCAGCCCTGGCTTCTAGTCAGCTTGAGATTCGGTGCGAAGCGGCCCCGTTGACGCTCATTTGCGGCACTGCTACAGTGAACCCTAACCCGGCCTAATCCGGCCATATTCTGGCCTACGGCCCACTGGAGCGAGCCCATGACGTCCACCAAGAAAGACCCCATCTTAGTGGTGGTACAACTGACCGGCGGCAGCGACTACATGAATATGATAGTCCCCTACGCCGACCCTCTGTATTACGACAACCGCCCCACCGTGGGCGTGCCCGCCGAAGACGTCCTGCCCATCGACGGCCGGTTCGGGTTCAACCCGGCCCTGGGCGCGGTCAAGGACCTCTACGACCAGGGCGAGGTGGCGGTCATCAACGGCGTCGGCTATCCCAATCCCAACCGCTCCCACTTCCGGGCCATGGACATCTGGCACACCTGCGAACCGAAAAAGATTGCCACGGAAGGCTGGCTGGGCCGGGTGATCCGCGACATCGACCCCCACGGAGAGAACGTCCTGACCGGCGTGAACTTCGGCCGGGGCCTGCCCAGGGCCATGGCCCTAACCGGAGTGCCGGTGGCGTCCGTCGCCGCGCTGGAGAACTACGGCGTCCTGACCGGTATCCCCGACCAGGAACAGCGCGCCCGGGCATTGGACCTGTTCGCCAGGATGTACTCTCCCGCCATCGGGACCGGAGCCGCCATGGACTACCTGGGGCGCACCGGACTGGACGCATTGAAAGGGGCGGACATCCTGAAGACCGCCGCCGACAGCTACACCTCCACGGTGGAATACGCCGCCACGTCCATCGCCCAGAGCCTGCGCGGGATCGCCCAGGTGCTGCTGAAGGACCTGGGAACTAGGGTGTTTTACACCTCGCTGGGCGGCTTCGACACCCACGCAAACCAAGTGGCGGTACAGAACCCGCTGCTGAGCGAGCTATCCGCCGGTATCGGCGATTTCTTCACCGATCTCAAACAACACGACGCGGCCGACAATGTATTGATGATGGTCTTCACCGAGTTTGGACGGCGGGTCACGGACAACGGCTCTGGCTCCGACCACGGCTCCGGCGGAGGGTCATACATCATCGGCCAGCCGGTCGCCGGCGGCATGTTCGGCGAGTACCCGTCCTTGAAGGAAGAGGACCAACTGGACGGAGACCTCCAATTCCAGGTGGACTTCCGCAGCGTCTATTCCACCATCGTCGAGAAATGGCTGGGACTGGACGCCAAGTCAGTCACCGGCGGCAGCTACGAGCACTTGGACTTCATCTAAAGCTATTCGATTAGGACTGACATGAAGATTGGGATCGGCCTGCCGGGGAACGTCCCCGGCGTCAAGGGCGGCTTCATCCTAGAATGGGCCCAGCGCGCCGACGCCGGCCCATTCTCCACGTTGGGGACCATCGACCGGCTGGTCTACCAGAACTACGAGCCCTTCATCATGTTGGCCGCGGCCGCGGCCGTCACCACCAGAATCAGGCTCATGACGAGCGTGATGCTGGCCCCGCTGCGGAACGTGGGAGTGCTGGCCAAGCAGGCCGCCAGCCTGGACGCCATCTCCAAAGGACGTCTCACCCTGGGCTTTGGCGTGGGCCGCCGCCCCGACGACTACAAGGCCGCGCCCGCCCAGTTCAACAACCGGGGCCGCCGTTTTGAACAGCAGATCGTCGCCATGAAGCGCATCTGGAACGGCGAAGATGTGGACGCCGACAACGACGTTGGTCCAATGGGCCCGCCGCCGGTGCAGAAGGGCGGCCCTGAGATACTGATCGGCGGGGGGACGCCCCAGGCCATCGCCCGCGCCGGCAGACTGGCCGACGGATTCTTGGCCGCGGGCACCAACCCCGACGCCGTCTCGGCAGCCTACCAGACAGCGGTCGATGCCTGGCAGGCGGAGGGGAAGCCCGGCAAACCCCGCCTGGCCGCCGTGTGCTCCTACGCCCTGGGTCCCAACGCCGCCGACGTGGTGGGCGGCTACATCCGCCACTATTACTCGTTCCTGGGTCCGGCCGCCGAGCAGATGGCCCAGAACGCCGTCTCGTCCACCGAGGCGCTCACCGGCTTGATCCGAGACCTGGAAGGCATCGGCATGGACGAATTGGTCTTCCTGCCCAGCGCCGCCGATATGGGCCAACTGGACCGCCTGGCGGACATTGTTGGGTAAGGCCGACCGGCTGGGAAGGCCACTCCAAGAAATCTACTGACGGTGAAAGAAAAAATGGCAGACAACAACGAGGTTGCGGTATTCGGTGGCGGGTGCTTCTGGTGCACCGAAGCCGTGTTCTCCGAGATCAAGGGCGTCACATCGGTCGTGTCCGGTTATTCGGGCGGCCACACGGAGAATCCAACTTACTATGAAGTGTGCGCTGAGAAAACCGGGCACGCCGAGGTGGTGCGGGTCCAGTTCGACCCCGGCGAGATCACCTTCTCGGAGTTGCTTGAGGTGTTCTTCGCCACCCACGACCCCACCACCCTCAACCGCCAGGGCGCGGACCAAGGCGCCCGCTACCGCTCGGTGGTCCTCTATACCAGCGACGCTCAGAAAGACCAGACGGCAGCGTACATCAAAGAGTTGGACGCTTCGGGCGGCTTGCCCGGCCCGGTGGTAACTGAGACCGCCCGATTCGAGAAGTTCTTCGAGGCCGAAGCCGAGCACAAACAGTTTTATCTGAACAATCCAGGCAGTATGTACTGCCAGATCGTGATCAGCCCCAAGGTCGCCAAGGTCCGCCAGAAGTTCGCCAAAAGCCTGCGCTAATGCCGGCCGAGAGTCGAACCAACGCTGCGGATGGGTCCCGTTTCATTTAGCTTCGTACCTGGCTGATGCGCATCCTTCAACAAGCTCAGGACGAACGGGCAGGGGGAAGTTGCGATTCCCCATGGAATGTCATCGGATAGACGTAGGGGCGTCCCGATTAATCGGGACGCCCCTACACGCACAAGCCAGGCTCAATTAACCGGACCGCCTAACCCCCCAGTCCGTTCGTGGTGAGCCTGTCGAACCACCGTCACGACTAAGTCAACATACTTCCGGCCACCAAAATGACTGCCGTATGCCCTTCGACGAGCTCAGGACGGACGGTTGTTTTACCGCCAAATCGGGGCCGGCGGCGGTCAGTACTTGAACGCTTCCCGGATAGGGCTGTAGATGGCCAAGGCCCGCACCTTTTTGCCGCGAGCCCTGGCGTAGTGCTCCACGCCGCCGGGGATGATATACAGGTCGCCTGGCTTTAGTACTTGGACCTCGCCCCCGATCCCTATCTCAAATTCGCCCTCAATGACGATGCCTCCCTGCTCTTCGGGATGGGTGTGCAGCGGCATCTCCGTATTGGCCTCCACCTCCACCAGGGACAGCAGCATCTGCTCGCCCCAGAAGGTGCGGGTGTGGACCCCGGGCGCCAACTCCTTGGGATCGCGGCTGGACGTGTCGATATAGAAAGGCATCGTTCCCTCCATTGACTATTTGCGGGTGACCGGTGGCGGGTGGCCGGGGAGCCGCGGTCTAAGCGAAGCCCTGGCCGTTCTCGTTCATGCTCACGTAACGGTTCCCGCTGCCGACGATCAGGTGGTCCAGGACCTCGATGCCCAACACCTTGCCCGACGCCACCAGGTCCTTGGTGATTGCGATGTCGTCGTCGCTGGGCGCGGGGTTCCCGGAAGGATGGTTGTGGACCACGATCAACGATGGCGCGTTGTTTCGGACCGCCGGCCTGAATATCTCCGCCGGCCGCACCACCGAGCTGTTCACATTGCCCACGTATATCTCGTGGGTGCTTAGCACCTCGTTGCGGGTGTTCAGCAGTATCACCCGCAGGTGCTCTTGGTCCAACGAGCCCATCTCGCCGGTGACCAGGTTGGCCGCGTCCTGGGGCGTGCTGATGATTATCCGCTCCTCGGGCGACAGGGAGATAAAGCGGCGGCCCAACTCCAGGGCGGCCAGCAACTGGCAGGCTTTGGCCTCGCTCAGGCCCTTCTCACCGCATAATTCGGCAAAGGCCGCTTTGCCCAGCCCCGCCAGTCCGCCGAACCGGGTCAGGAGCCGCGACGATAGCGAGATCACGTTCTCGCCGGCCGAGCCGGTACGCAATAAGATGGCGACGAGTTCGGTGTTGCTCAGGTTCTTGGACCCGTACTCCACCAGCCGCTCCCTGGGCCTTTCACCCGTGGGCAAATCGCGGATGGTGGGTTGGCGCGGAGAGGGTTTGAACGTGGCGGCGGGAGTCGTCATGGGCGTCAACTCTCGTGGATGATTCCCGGGGAAGCAGGCTGGCCGGAACCAAGGCCCAACGGCGATGGCCCCGGCCTCATAGGAGTAAACCAGTCCATTGGAGCCCAGACGCCGGCTTATTTCAAGAAGCAACTGTCAATTGAATGGCTAGGGGAGCAGTCAGGCGGCGACTTCGATGGGCTCCACCGGATAGAGCGCCCGCCATCCGTCCATCCCGCCCGACAAAGCTGATGCGTCGATGCCCTGGTCTCTAAGCTGCTGCGCCACACGGACGCTGGTTGCATCGTTGGGTCAACTGCAGTAGGCGACTACCTCTCGCCCTGGCGGATTGCCGTTGGCCCATTCAACGGCCCTATCCGGCAACACCCGCACGGAACCAGGGATCCTGGTTCCATCGCGGCTATAGCTGGCCCGAGTCCGCACATCCAATACCAGAGGCGGATCCGGCTCTGACAACCGGGCCGATAATTCCTCGGGTGTAACCATATGGACATCACCCTTATGGCCGGCGAACAGGCCCGCCACGGTGCTCTCGCGTTCTTCCTCCAGGGTCTCCTTGGCGGCGGCGCGGCCGTACCAGACTCCGATAGGGGTCGCCGTGCCACCGTGGATCGCCACCGACGCCATGACCACCACGCCAACGGTCGCCAAGAGCAATTCAGAGCCGGGGATGCCCGCTTGCACCACCAGCAGGGCCAACAGTAGCGAGTTGAGACCCCTGGGCCCGAACCAGCAAACGAAGGCGTGGGCCTGCCAACTCATCCGCGCCCTGACCAACACCAGTCCCAGTACCGCCGGGCGTATGGCGAAAATCACCAAGGCCGCCAGGGCCAACGTTGGGACAACGTCCACGGTCCCCAACAGATCGGAAAGAACCGCGCCAAATAGAACGAAGGCGAGAAGCATTGCCATCTCAGAGGTGACTTCACCGTATTCCAGGAAACAGTCGCAGAGGGATTGGTTAAGCAGCACCACGGCCAATCCAGCGGCGAACGCCCCCAAGAATCCATCGCCTCCAGCAGCCGTTGCCGCTGTGTAGGCGGCCAGCACCAGACCCACACCAAAAAGGGATTGGTGCTCACGACGGATGCTCATCCTTGAGTCTATCCAGCTCATGAGCCACGACCCGAATCCACCGACCGCGAAGCCGATCGCCGGCCCTACGAGCAGTAGTTTTACCAGGAACACACTCCAGCCACCGACCGTGCTGCCTTGGTCGGTGGCCACGGCGATCAACACCAAGACCACCGGCAACACCACCAGGTCGTTCATCCCGGCCTCGATCTTCAGCACCTGCCGGACCGGCCTGGGAATGCGCTCGTCACGCACGATCTCCCGCAGAACGACCGGGTCCGTGGAGGCCAGAACAGCCCCACCGATGAAAGCCAATATCCAGCCAAAGTTCAGGTACAGGCCAAAAGGAAGGGCGCCAACGCCGATTATCAGGGCGGTGCCAGGCCCCAGGATCAAGGCCGGGACCAGCCACCGCTTGCCCAGTTCGTCTACCTGTAGTTTGATCGCGTCCAGGAATAGGACCAGGGCCAAGGTCAGGGTGGCCACAACCTCCAGGAAGGGGGAATGGGGCCCCACATCCAATACGTCGAACCCCCGGCTCCCCAGAAGGAATCCCAAACCGAGGAAGATTAACGGAAAAGATAGCGGTGACCGCTCAACCAGACCGGACGCCAGGGCGGTGACCGTCAAGACAACGGCAATCACCCCAAAGACAAAGATAAAATCGGGCAACTGGCACCTCTGTCAGAACATTTCCGTTGACCGTCGGGGCCGGCGACCGGCCCGCTGTCTTTGGCTCCGGCCGGGTTCAAGAGTCTCGCTCCCGATTACATCGGGACATCGGAGTACTTCTTGAAAGGCGGGATCAGAACTTGGAATATTCGCCTTCGTCGCAGGTGATGAACTCCAGCACCACGGTTTTGCCGGCCTCGGTAGCTGCCACGCCCCGTTTGATGGAGGGGATGATCTCCGATGGGTTGGTAATCTTCTCGGTGTAGGCGCCCATGGCCTGGGCGACCTCCGAGAACTCGCCCGACAGGGTTTTTACGTTGTACTTCTCCAAGGCCACCGGAAACCGGCTGTTGTCGTAGATGGACATGTATGCGTTGTTGATGACGATGGTCAGCGTGGCTATCTGGCACCGGACCCCGGTCTCCACGTCCAGGCCGACGGTGCCGAAGGCCAGGTCGCCCATGACGTTGATGCAAAGCTTCTCCGGGGCGGCCAGCTTGGCGCCCATGGCCAGGCCCAGGCTGTAGCCCAGTTGGGTGGACTTGCCCCAGCCGATGAAGCTGCGCGGGGCGCGGGCCTCCCAGAAGGGGCCCAGATACTCCCTGGCGCTGCCCGACTCATGGGTGATTATGGTGTTGTCCAAGTCGACCGTATGCATCAGGTCCCAGACCACCCGGTAGGGGTTCATGGGCGTCACGTTGGAGGTCAACTTGGGCATCCACTTGGCCAGCCAGGCCTCCTTGATCGACGCGATATCGTCTTGGAGGACCTGGTTCTTGGTCCGGGGACCGCCCGCCTGGCTCTTGAGTTCGTCCAGCAGTTGACGCAGCACCAACTTGGCGTCGCCCAGCATCGGGTAGTCGCATCTGAACTCCCGGCCGATGGCGTCTTCGTCGTTGGTCGTGTGGACGATGGTCCTGCCCTTGGGTATGGGCTGAGCGAAGTTGGTCTTGGTGAAGCTGCAGCCCACGCCGAAGACCAGGTCCGCTCCCTTCAGGTACTTGTCCACCATGGCGGTGGTGCTGGGCCCGGCGCAACCCAGGGCCAGGGGGTGGGTCTCGGGGAAGGCGCTCTTGCCCGGCAGGGTGGTCATCACCGGGGCCTGTAGGAACTCGGCAACCTCGATCAACTCGGGCGTGGCCTCGGCGTACAGCACGCCTTGTCCCGCTTGGATGACGGGCCGGCCGGCGGCCAGTAGGGCTTGGGCCGCGCGGCTTACGTCGGCGGGGTCGGCCTGTTGCAATACGGGGTGGGGCGGTTCGTAGTTGAAGAGTTCTTCGGGCAACTCCGCGGTGGCCACGTCCTGAGGAATCTCCAGCAGGACCGGTCCGGGGCGGCCCGTGCGCAGCTTGGTGAAGGCCCGGCGCATCAGGTCGGGTATACGCTCGACGATGTTTATCTCTTCGGACCATTTCGTGATGGTCTCATAGCTGCGGGTGGGGTAGAAGTTGGGGTGGATGCCCCGTTTTTCTCTGGGCATCCCGGCGGGCAACAGGAGAATGGGGACGGACTCGGAATAGGCTTGGGCCACGCCC
>CAYMZL010000071.1:0-8461 GCA_964394825.1 uncultured Dehalococcoidia bacterium
CCATTTCGCCTGAAGTCAAGGTCCTTCGACAGGCTCAGGACGAGCGCCGGAGAAACCTCCTCACGTTTATAGTCCCAAGTCGGTCCGGGCCGGGAGCTGATGCAGCAAGCGGAGCACAAATCACTCAGCGTTTGGGGACTGAACGTCCGCTACGTCGAGGCCGGAGAGGGTCCCGCGGTGCTGTTGCTCCACGGCCTCGCCGCCTCGCTGCTAACCTGGTACTGCAATATCGACGCCCTGGCCGACGCCGGATACCGGGTGATTGCTCCGGACCTGCCGGGCTACGGCGACTCGGACAAGCCCGGCCACCTGGACTACAGCCCGGATTCGGCGGCCGACTTCGTCTATGACTTCAGCCAAGAGCTGGGATTGGACCGGTTCTCTCTGGTGGGGAGCTCGGCCGGGGGACTGATCGCCGGGCTGTTCGCCCTAGAGCACCCGGAAATGGTGGAGAAGATGGTGCTGGTGGGCTCGGGTGGGTTCGGCCGGAAGGTGTCCTGGTTCCTTCGGCTGATGTCCATTCCGATAGTGGGCGACCTAATATATCAGCCCCGGTTGAACAACAAGATGGGGGCTACCAAGTACCTGTTCCACCGGCCGCCCGCCATCTTGGAAGAGTTGCTGCCGGAGATGAACCGGGTCAAGCTGCTCCCCGGCGCGCGGGCCGCAATGCTGCGTTCCATGCGTTCCAGCATCAATCTTTGGGGACTGCGCAAGCAGGGGTATATCCTTGAGCGGCTAAAGGCTTCTCCCGTGCCTCTGATGACCGTTTGGGGGGCCGACGACATCATCATCCCGGTGTCTCATGCCGAGGCCGTCCGCCGGGAATTACCCGAAAGCGTCGTGCGGATCATACCCGAGTGCGGCCACTGGCCTCAGATGGAAAAACCCGGCCAGTTCAACCCGATGTTGACCGGTTTTCTGGGCGGCGGCCCCGCCCAGGCGCCCCAACCAGAATCTTGATGCGCTACGTCAGCCGGGCGGCCGGCGTTCCCGCCCGGCTGGCCAGATTGCCCGCCGGGGTAGATTGGCGCAAACCGGAGAACCTGGTCCGGCTGGCCATCCTGACCGTGGTCATCGCCGCCATCGTTGCCGCCCTGTTGCTTCGCGACAACTTTGGCGCAACCCAGGTGGGCTACGGAGCGGTGGCCCTGAGCGCATTGGTGGCCAGCGCCGGCCTGCTGATCCCGGTCCCAGCCCTGGCGACCGCCTGCGCCACGGCCATCTTCCTGAGCCCCTTCCTGGTGGGCATCATCGCCGGGACCGCCGAGGCCGCCGGTGAACTGAGCGGCTATTACCTGGGCTACACCGGCCGCGACATCCTGGGCCGGAGCCGGGTCTACCAGCGGCTGGAACAATGGATGCGCCGAAGGGGCTGGCTGTTGCTGTTTCTGGTTTCGTTGGTGCCCAACCCCATCTTCGACATCGTGGGCATCGCCGCAGGGGCGCTCCGTTATCCGATCTGGGGATTCCTGGCGGTGGTCTGGACCGGAAAAGTACTCAAGTTCCTGATATTCGCCTACGCCTGCAACGCTGGGGCCGATTGGCTGACCGGCCTATTCGGGCTTTAGCCGGCGTGCGCGGAAAAGGGGATTTCAGGCACGAAAAGTGGCGGGTCTCGGCATAGGAGTGTATTCTTACCCCGGCTCCCGCCCCGATCTTCCGGTCCCGGAGGTTCCCCTTGATCCGCCCATTAGATGGAATAAGCCCCCGCATACACCCGTCTGCCTTCATCAGCGAAGCGGCCTACATCGTTGGCGACGTGGTCATTGGGGAGAACACCAGCATCTGGCCCGGCGCGGTGATCCGGGCCGACTACGGCGACATCATCATCGGCAAGAACTGCTCCATCCAGGATAACGCCGTCCTCCACACCGATGATCACCTGGAACTGGGCGACAACGTGCTACTGACCCACGGCGCGGTGGTCCACGGCGGCAAGGTCGGCAGCAACGTCCTGATCGGCGTCAATGCCGTTCTCTTGGAGGACACCGACGTCGGCGACCACGTATTAATCGGCGCGGGGGCCATAGTCCGGGGCAAGGTGCCGGACAACTCCCTGGTCATCGGCGTCCCCGGCCGGATACAGCCTCTCTCGGAAAAGCAGGCCGAGCGGCTGAAGAACCCCACCGCCAGGTACGTTCAAAATGGCAAACGCTTCGGCGAGCAGGGCCTGGGCTTGGACACTTCCGAATATCAGGCGGGAAGCTAGGGCATGACCACCGAACAGGACACTCCCGTCCTCCCGCTGGCGGGGATCAGGGTCATGGACGTCACCCACATCGTGGCGGGGCCTTTCTGCTCGATGATCCTGGCCGACATGGGCGCAGAGGTCATCAAGATTGAGCGCCCCGGCGCCGGCGAGCGAGGCCGCGGCAACGGCCCGTTCATCGAAGACGGAGACGGGAACCGGGTGAGCGCCCGCTACCTGGGCCTAAACCGCAACAAGAAGAGCGTGACTCTGGACCTCCGCGACGCCCGCTGCAAGGCGGCCTTCGAGCGGATGGTGAAGGAGTCGGACATCCTGCTGGACAACTGGGGTCCCGGGGCCCTCCGGCGTCTCGGCCTGGGTTACGAAGTGCTGAAAGACCTTAACCCCAGACTGGTCTACACCAGCCTCACCGGCTACGGCGACCCCGAAGGGCCGGCCCCGGGGCCCTACTCCGACTGGCCGGCCAATAACCCGTGCGTCCAGGGGATGGGGGGCTGGATGGCCGTCACCGGGGAGCCGGGGGGCGGGCCGCAGATGGTGGGCGACAACATCGGCGACTCGGTGCCCGGAGTTTGGACGGCCCTGGGGATCATGATGGCCTTGGAGGCCCGTCACCGCACCGGCCAAGGGGCCTACCTGGATATGTCCATGTACGACTGCATGGTGGCCCACACCACCAGCACCATGCCCTTCTACCAGGCCACCGGCGCCGTGGCGGGCCGGGAACGGGGCAACATGCTGAGCGCCCAACTGGCCCTCAGGGCTAAGGACGGCTACGTGGTTCTAGCGGGGGCCGGCGGACCCGAGAAATGGAAGGACCTTTGGCGGCTGATCGGCCGGGAAGACCTTATCGAAGACGAGCGTTACCTGGGCCGGGGGATCAGCGGAGATTTCTACCTGAGCCACTACGTCCCGGCCATAGAAGGTTGGACGTCGGAGCGGACCAAGGCGGACGTGACCCGCAAGCTCATCGAGATCGGCTACTCCATGGGGATGGTGCAGGACCAAGCGGACCTGGACCAATGCCCTCACCTGGCAGCCAGGGGGATGTTCATCAACGGCGGCGACAACTTGGGCGGCATCTTCAGGACGGTCAACACGCCCATCAAGTTTGCCGGCGGGGCCGAAACGCCCAACATCGAACCGCCCCTCTTGGGGGCGAACAACGAGGAAATACTCTGCTCCATCGGCGGCATGAGCCCGGAAGAACTGGGGCGGATGCAGGCGGACGGCGTGGTCTAACGCGCCTGGTTTGAGGGACCTATGCGAATAGCGGTCATGGGGGCGGGCGGTGTCGGAGGATGTCTTGGCGGGCTCTTGGCCAAGGCGGGCAACGACGTGTCGCTCATCGCACGGGGCCAGCATCTGGAAGCTATCCGGGCCAATGGGCTGAAACTGGTCCGCCCCGGCGGCGAATTCGTGGTCGAGGTAAAGGCCACCGACGACCCGGCTCAAGTCGGTCCAGTCGATCTCGTGTTGTTCACCGTCAAAACCTTACACAACCGCCAGATCATATCGACGCTCAAGCCGTTGATAGGCCACCAGACCTCGGTCCTAACACTGCAGAACGGAGTGGAAAGCCACGAACAACTAAGCGCGGTCCTGGGTTCTCAGATCGTCCTCCTGGGCGCCTTCTGGGGGTCCTCCCAGATCCAGTCTCCCGGAGTGATCTCCGAAGTCGTCGAAGCCCGAATATCCTTTGGCGAGGTCGATGAGACAGAGAGCCTCCGCGCCCTGGATATCCGCAAGGCATTCCGGGAAGCCGGAATCGAGACCGAACTCTCACCTGACCCCATGCAGGTGCTTTGGCGAAAGTTCATCCTGTTGAGCGCCTTGGCGGGCATCACCAGCGCCGCCCGAATGCGGATCAAAGAACTGCTCCGATTTACCGAAGCCCGGAAGATGTTCTGCGACGCCATGGAAGAGGCGTTGGCCGTGGGCCTCGCCAAGGGAATCAATCTTCCCGACGGCCTGGTCCAAGAATCTCTGGAGTACATCGAGGGCCTCCCCAGTTTCCAAACTTCCATGCACGCCGAATACGAGAAAGGACTGCCCACCGAGTTGGACGCGTTGTCCGGCGCCGTCATCAGACTGGGCAGGCAGATCGGGGTGCCGACCCCGGTGCACAGTTTCCTGTATTCCGTGCTGCTGCCCCACAAAGACGGGCTTCCGGCGGCGGACTAAACCTGCGGGATAGGCCATGCGAATCGCGGTGATGGGCTCCGGAGGAGTGGGCGGCTGCCTTGGTGGACTGCTGGCCCGGTTGGGAGCGGACGTCACCTTGATAGCCCGCGGTGACCACCTGCTGGCCATGCGGCAAGACGGTCTCAGGATAATCCAGCAGACTGACTCGTTCACCGTGCCGGTCAACGCCACCGGCGACCCTTCCCAGGTCGGACCCGTGGACCTGGTGCTCTTCGCCGTTAAAACCTACCAGATCCCCGAGGCTATTCAGGACATGAGACCCCTGGCCGGCGTGAAAACTCAGATCGTCACACTGCAGAACGGCGTGGATAGCGCCGAAGCGCTGGTGCGGGAATTCGGTCCGGACCGGGTGCTGCCCGGTGCTTCCTATACGATCGCCTTCATCGAATCTCCCGGCGTGATCCGGCAGCTCAGCCAAACGGCCCGTATCGCCTTCGGCAGAGAGGACGGACGGATGACCGGCGAGGCTCTGGCGGCCCAAGGGGCGCTTGCGCCCGCCATAGACGCCGAGTTGACCGGCGACATTGCCAGCGTACTCTGGTCCAAGTTCCTGCTGACCGCTCCTGCAAACGCCATAAACGCCACCGCCCGGTTCCCGGTAACCCGGCTCATCAAGACTGATGAAGGCCGCAGCCTGTTGTTGGGCGCCATGCGGGAAGTGGCGGCGGTTGGTCTGGCCAGCGGAGTCAACATCGACCCCGGCGCCATCGAAAATGGCATCAGGTTCATGGAAAGCCTCCCCTCAGACCAGCGCATGTCCATGCTTACCGATATTGAGGCCGGACGGCCACTGGAGTTGGAGGCGCAGGCCGGGGCGGTGGTGCGGATCGGCCGGCGGGTCAACGTCCCCACTCCCATAAATGACGCGCTATACGCCCTGCTGCTTCCCCATAAAGACGGCCGGCCCGCCCAGGACTAGGTTCGGCCCGGTCCGTTTATCTCCGGATGGGAACCCCTGGCTGATTCCATACGGGACGATATCAGCCTATAATATTCCCTTGAATAGTCGATTTCGGAGTAACCACTAACCTTGTTTCAAGCGCCCCGGGGCACCGCGGACCACCTCCCTGAAGAGCAGAAATACTGGCGGTATATCGAGTCCAAAGCCATGGACGTAGCCGCCCGGTTCGGCTTCGGCCGCATCGACACCCCCCTCTTCGAAGACTCCAACCTTTTCATCCGGTCGGTGGGCGAAGGGACCGACATCGTCGAGAAAGAGATGTACACCTTCGAGGACCGGGGCGGCGACAGCATCACCCTGCGTCCGGAGGGCACCGCGCCGGTGTGCCGGGCTTACCTGGAACACGGGATGCACAACCTGCCGCAACCCGTGCGGATGTACTACTTCTGCCCGGTTTTCCGGTACGAACGTCCCCAGGCCGGGCGGTTCCGCCAGCACCACCAATTCGGGGTTGAAGTGCTGGGCGACGCCGACCCGTCGGTGGACGCAGAGGTCATTGACGTGGCCTGGGACCTGATGACCAGCCTGGGGCTCAAAGACATCAATCTGCTGATAAACAGTGTCGGAGACCCCCAGTGCCGTCCGGCCTACGTGGCCAAACTGCGGGATTACTACTCCGGCCATCGAGAAAAGTTGTGCCCTGATTGCAAGGAACGGCTGGAACGGAACCCGCTGCGGCTGCTGGACTGCAAGGTGGAGACCTGCCACGCCCTGAGCAACGACGCGCCCCGCTCCGCCGACAATCTCTGCGAGGAATGTGGCGGGCACTGGACCAAGCTGCTGGTATACCTGGACAACATGCACCTGCCCTACCAGATCGACCACCGGTTGGTGCGCGGTCTGGACTACTACACCCGTACCGTGTTCGAGGTGCAGCCGGTGGACGGCGGCGGGCAGTCGACCATCTGCGGCGGCGGGCGTTACGACGGACTGATCACCCAACTGGGCGGCCGGGAAACGCCGGGCATCGGCTTCGCCACCGGCCTGGAACGGTTGACCCTGAACCTCAAGCGCAGCGGGGTGCCGGTGCCCGATGAGCCATCGCCCCGCTACCTGGTGATCAACGTGGGCGAGGACGCCCGCATCGCCGCCTTGGAATTGTCGGTCCGCCTGCGCCGGGCCGGCGTCGGCGCGATCTTGAGCAGCGGCTCCCGGGGCCTTCGGGGCCAGATGCGCCAGGCCAATGCCCTGGACATACCCTTTGCCCTGATCTTGGGCGACGACGAGATTCAGAAGGGCGAGGTAGTGGTCAGGGATATGGAATCGTCGGTCCAGGAGAGCAGGCCCCTGGCCGAATTTATCGAAGAAGTGACCAAATCTCACGGTAGAGGCGCCTAAAGTTGCACAACGCCGACAGGCGGTGTCCCCGGCCGGACGGGTTGAGATAAGGTGCGGATGTTAGGAGGGCGGGAATGAAGCGGCTGGGCGTGATCTTGGTCCCCATAATGCTGTTGGCTTTGGCTTGTGGCGAGGCGGCCACCCCTGAAACTCCGCTGCCCCCGGAACTGGAAGCCACCATCCGGGCCCTGGTGGGCGACGCCCAGGCGGCTCCCCAGTCCGCCGGCGAGCCTGATACCGAAGCCACCATCACGGCGCGGGTCCAGGCCACCGTCCAGGCGCTATTGGAAGCCACGCCCATTCCCTCCCCCACGCCGACCGTAAGCGGCTCTCCTTTCATCACCTCTCCCGACCCAACCAGGTCGAGTTCCGCCAACCTAACGACCGTCCCCGCGCCCACCGCCACCTCGGTCCCACGGCCGACCCCGTCGCCCACGCCAACACCGACTCCGCCGCCGACCCGCCAAGCCGGTTGTTCAGTGGCCGCCGATGGCGTGGAAGTGTCCGCTTGGGTCAACGGCGCGTTGGCGGCCTCGGCGCTGGTCCAATCCGGAAGATACACCTTGCTGGTGGAGCAGGCCTCCGGAGGATCGTTCAGCGGCCAGACAATCACTTTCACGGTGGGGTACTCCGACGCCAGTCAGACCGTCGTCTGGATGCAGGGAGGGGCGACTGAGTTGAATCTGACTGCGCCGGGCGGCGGACTTGGCCGCCTAGCGCCGGACGATGTCGGCCGGCCTTCCGTCACCGGCGGCCCGCTGGCCCAACCGGTCCTGCCCCACGTCATCCTGGGCACCGTGTCCGTGGGCGATTGCTAGGGCGTGCGGGATGACATTTTCCCGTTGACCCTCCTGGCAAAAAGATAGAACATATGTCCTCAAAGGATATCCGGCGGCGCCCCCAGCAGCCCGATCTGGGGTTGGACGACCGCTGCAAACCGGAGGAGGGCGGCACCCATGAGGATCTATTACCGGGGCTACGTCATCGACGAGGAGATTCCTTCCATCATCTATTCGGTCTACGGGCGGCGTCCCGAAAGGCCGGAGCTGACCGCCAGGAGCACCTCCCGCCAGGCCATGGAATGGATCGACGAAGACGTCAAGCGGAAGGCCACCCTGGGAGCAACCAGAGCACTACAACCAGCGTCCCACTAACGCCCAAATCCCTATTTAGCAGCCTACCGGGTTGCCACGGCGCCCCATCGGCGGGAGAATGGGCGGAAGCCTGCAGGAGGCTTACCTGGACGGGCTTGCCCTTGCGGGTTTGCCTTTGCGGGTTTAGATGTAGGGGGCTTATTTGATGGTGACCCAGCCACAGAATGATGGACCCGCCTTCGGCGGGTTCATCTCTTATTCCAAGATCGTCGATCTGAGCTGGCCCGTTCATCACGGCATTCCCCAGTGGCCTGGGGACCCCGGCGTGGAATTCGAGACCGTGGCCGGCATCGAGAAAGACGGCTACTTCCTTCGCCGGTTTTCCATGGGCGAACACTCCGGCACCCACCTGAGCGCTCCCTCAAGTTTCCACCCCGGCGCGCCCGGACACAGCGAATTCTCTCCCCAGGACCTGGTCAGGCCGGCGATAATCATCGGCGTTGCTGCCCAGGCGCAAGCCGACCGGGACTACGCCCTCACCATGAACGACGTTCTGGATTGGGAGTCGGTCCACGGCCCGGTCCCCCAGGGCTGCGTGGCGTTGCTCAACACCGGCTGGCAGGCCAGATGGAGCAACCCGCCCGATTACCT
>CAYMZL010000072.1:0-8390 GCA_964394825.1 uncultured Dehalococcoidia bacterium
CCGGAGCAGGTGGTCTTGGACGTGGGCGCCGGCGGCGGGCGTATGGCGCTGCCCTTGGCCCTTTGCTCGAAGAAAGTGATCGCAGTCGAGCCGTCGCCCAGCATGTGCCGGGTCCTGCGGGAGGTGGCCGCCGAATTCGACGTGAAGAACGTCGAGGTTGTGGAGTCCGGCTGGCTGGACGCCAAAGCGCCCCAGGTGGACGTGGCCCTCTGCTGCCACGTTCTCTACACCATCCAGGAAATCGAACCCTTCGTCAGAAAGCTGGAAGAACATGCGGGCCGCGTATTGGTTGTGATGTACCAGGCCCCGCCCCAGTCACAGATATATCCCCTCTGGGAACCGGTGCACGGCGAACCGCGTCTGCCCCTGCCCAGCCTTCCCGAGTTCCTGGAGGTGTTGAGTCAACTGGGGATCGGGCCGGAGATCGAAGTTGTCCACGCCGAGCGTAACCGTGGGTTCGACAGCCTGGAGACGGCCAAGGAGCAACTGGCGCGCCGCCTGTACGTGATGCCCGGATCGGAGGAAATGGAGCGCCTGGAAGCCCTGTTGCCCCAAGTCCTGGAGGAAAGAAACGGCGGCTTCTCGATCAAGGGCGCAACCCCACTGGAGCCGAGGGTCATCTCCTGGCGGCCTGGGGTCTGATCGGCGGCAATTTTATCGGTCGTATTGATTCTCCTCAGATCTGCGGCGGACCCGGCGCACTACCGGAGAGGCCGGAAAAAGTCGCGGATATCCTCCACTAGCCTGACCGGCTCCTCCAACGCGGCGAAGTGTCCGCCGCTGGGCATGACGGTCCAACGCTGCACGTTGTATGACCGCTCGGCCCATTCCCGGGGAGGAACGCTGATCTCGGCTGGGAACACGGCTATGCCGCAAGGCACCTCTATCTTCTCGTCCTTCCCCATGTCCCAGGGTTTTCTGAGCGTCTCGTAATAGAGCTTGGTTGACGAGCCGATGGTCTGGGTGACCCAGTAGATGGTGATGGTGGTTAGAAGCTCATCCTTGGTGAACCGCTTTTCCACGTCGCCGCCACAGTCGCTCCACGTCCGGTATTTCTCCACGATCCAGGCCGCCAGCCCGGCGGGGGAGTCGTTCAACCCATATGACAGGGTTTGAGGCTTGGTGCCCTGGATGTGGGAGTAGCCGCCCTCGGCGGCCATCCAGTCTTTCCGTTGCTGCAGGAGGCCCTTCTCCGCTTCCGAGAGTTCTCTTGAGCCCGGCCCCAGGTAGGGCGTCGGCCTGGTGACGGAAGTCGAGTGGATGCCGATGACCTTGTCGCCGTGGGAGAGACCCAGCTTGGCGGTGACGCTGGCGCCCCAGTCACCACCCTGGGCTCCGAATCTCTGGTAGCCCAGGTTCTCCGACATCAATTTGGCCCACATGTCTCCGACGCTCAACACGTCCAGACCGCGCTGGCTGGTGTGGCCGGAGAACCCGTAGCCGGGCATGGAGGGCACCACCACGTCGAAGGCGTCGGCCGGGTCGCCGCCGTGGCCGGCGGGGTCGCTCAGCAATGGGATGATCTTGTGCATCTCGAAAAAGGTGCCGGGCCAGCCGTGGGTAACCACCAGGGGCATGGGGTTCGGCCCCTTGCCCTTCTCGTGGATGAAGTGGATGCTCAGGCCGTCCACATCGGTCTTGAAATGGGAGAAGGAGTTGATCAGCTTCTCCTGGGCCCGCCAGTCGAATTTGGTGCGCCAGTATTCCACCAATTCCTTGACGTAGTCCAGGTTGCTCCCGTAATCCCAGCTCGTGCCGGGCAGCTCGTCCGGCCACCGGGTGCGCTCCAGGCGGGCTTTCAGGTCGTCCAGGACCGAGTCGGAAACTTCAATCTTGAATGGTTGGACCGCCATGTTGACTCCCTCCTGAATCGGGTTAAGCGGGCAACACCGGTTCGGTGCGGTTGGCCGGCAACTCGGAGTCAAAGGAGTTGATCGCGAAGGCCAGGAGGGCATAGTTGCCCATGGTAAGGGTGAGTTCGATCAGGCCCTGCTTGCCGAACTGTTCTATCCCCGCCTGAAAAGCGCCCCGGCTCACTCTATGAGTACGGAAGTACTCCTGGCCGTAATTGATGACGGCGGCTTCGTCGGGGGCAAGCGCGGGAAGTTCTTTCCGGTCTCTGAGGGCGTCCACCACGGCGTCGGGCACTCCGGCGGCCCGGGCGGAGGCGGCGTGGGCGTTCCAGATGTACATGCAGTCATTCTCCCGGGCCGTGACCAGCATGGACAGTTCCAAGACCTTTTTTGAAAGCGACGATTCATTGCGTAGGTATTGGTTCAGCGCGGTGGCCAACTGATGGGCCTTCGGAACGTGAATCATTATCGATCCGGGTCCGACCAAGGGCACCGAGCCCAGGCTGGCAACCATCTGGTCAAACTCGGCGGTCTGGTCGCTGGGAACGGTCTCTCGGGTCGCTGCTGGGATCCTGGCCATGTCAGTCTCCTGGGGCGCACAATTTTGGTGGCGAATCTGGGCATGGGTATGAGGCTCTAGCTGGAAGAGCCTTAAAGGTACCCGCCTGGTTTTGGGTTGTCAATCTTGCCGGGCAGGGGAGGTCCGTGCGGGAGCGCCCGTAACGTTCCGGGGCAGCAGGACGCCCGCCAGCAAAAGAGCCCAAGATGCGGCGGCGCAGACGGCCAACCCCGGGATGAACGACCCTGTCAGGTCGCGCAGGCCACCCACGAGGATGGGCGATACGAACATGGCGAAACCGGAAAAGGTCAGGAAAGAACCCCAGACCACGGCCACCCTTTCCTGCGTCATCCCCGCCATCTGCATGGGCAGGGTGAGCAGCTTGGGCACGTAGAGCCAGGAACCGATGCCCAAGATGACCACCGCAGGATAGATCAGGGCTGGTCCAGGCAGTAGAAAGGCGCCCAGCCCGCCCAGTCCGGCCAGCAGGCCCGAGGCGGCGAACAGGCCTTTGGGGGACGCTACCCGCAACGCCACCGCCCCGCCGGCCAAGACGGCGAATACGCCGACCAGGGGAAGAATTCCGGTGATGAATCCGGCCTGAGATAGGGAGAAGCCCCGGTTCTCGTTGTAGAAGGTGGGCAGCCACCCGGTGAACGCGGCGTACTGGACGAATACTCCGGCGTCCGCCACCAGCAGCAGCACCACGGAACGGTTGCGCAACACCGTCCCGACCTCCCGAAGGGATATGCCGCCACCGGTCATGGGGATGCCGCCGCGGTCCCGGCCCAAGACGAGCCAGGCCACAAGGCCGGCGATCCCGGGAAGGGCGAACACCGTCAGCGTCATCTGCCAGGCCATGACCGTTGCCAGCGGCGCGGCAGTGGCCACCGATAGGGCGATCCCCAGGCTCAATGCCGCGGTGTTGAGAGCGTTCATCACCGTCACTTCCTTGGGCCGGAACCACTGCATCAGCAAGGGGCCGGTGGCGGTGAGGCTGAGAGCGAATCCCAGACCGATCCCGGACCTGATCAATAACAAGGTGATGAAATTGGGGGCCAATCCCGAGAGCGACGCCAGGGCCACGGCGGCCCACCCGATGGTGAAGGCCCGCCAGAGGCCGATCCGTGCGATCAGCATGCCGCTGGGCAGTCCCAACGCCGCCGCCACCAACAATGGCAATGACACCAACAGCCCGGCCGCCGCCCGGCTGATGCCGTAGTCGTCGATGACCAGCGGCAATAGCGGCGAGACCGGAAATACGTTTAGGCCCACGATCAGGTGCCCGGCCAGCACCATGGCCGCCATCACGAAACGGTACCTGCTGAAGGGCAGGGCACTCTGGTTGGATATGTCTTGGGGGGCGTTGGCCATGCTGAAAGTTCAACGTCGGTTGCCGTACCGCCGGCCGCCGTTGTAGCTGGGAGATTATCGAGGGTGGGCTACGGAAATAAACGGCCCTCTGCGGGCGGGTCTTCCGCAGGGTCTTCGGGCTGCCCATCGGGACGCTCAGGCAGGGACAAGATGCATTCGGGGCCTTGGTTCTTCACTGAATTGACCGTGCTCGACACCGGATGGGAGGTCAGCATCTCGATCGGCGCCGGGACCAGCAGGGGCTCAAGTATCTTGCGGTCTTCGGTCAGAGGGTCCAGCCAGAGGGCTTGGGTCTCGTCGGACAATATGACCGGCATGCGGTTGTGTATCGGCTGGATGAAGGGATTGGCCGAGGTGGTGATGATGGTGCATGACTGGACCACCTGGCCCTCGGGAGATTGCCACGTTTCCCATAATCCGGCGAAGGCCATGGGCTCGCCGTTCCGCGGATAAATGTAAATGGGTATCTTCCGCTGGTCCTCTTTCCTCCACTCGTAGAAACCGTTGGCCAGGACCAGGCAGCGCCGTTTCTTGAACGCGGCCCGGAAGGCCGGCTTGGCTGAAACAGTCTCTCCAACGGCATTGATCATTCTGGCGCCCACCTTGAGGTCCTTGGCCCAAAAGGGCACCAGACCCCAGCGCATCACCTCGCCCCGCCGTTGGCCGTCGTTGGTGACCGTTAACACCGGCTGGGTGGGGGCGATGTTATACCTGGGCCCATGGTCGAAGAACTGTGAGCCGGTGATCTCGGATAAGAACCCGAACCGGCCCTGTAGCTCGTCCAAGTTGGAGGTGAGGGTAAATCTACCGCACATTATTCCAAGTGTTCCGGGACTAAATACGGGTCTGAACGATGGGAGCGCCGGGGAAAATCATAGCTTTGCCGCACCGGGTAAGCAACCCGGAGCCTGGCCCGCCTTTAATCGGTCCAGATGGGCCGGTTTTCGGCGGATGGCGCCGGTCCCCGCTAGCCGACCACCTCTTTGAACTGCTGTATGGCGTTGATGTGGTCCTGGGGAGAATTTAGGCCGGCCCTCATGGTGTTGACCGACACGTGGGTCGCCCCCAGTTCCTGCCATGCCCTGGCCTGTCCCTGCCAGAACTCGGGGTCTCCGTCGGCCAGGTTTATCCTGGACTCCATGCCGATATCGGCGGCATCGCGCCCGGCCTCAACGGCGAATTTTCGCAGCCTTTCCACCGTGGCCTTGGCGTCGTCTCCAGGCGGCATCTGGGGGAACCAGCCGTCGGCAAGCCGGGCCACCCTCCGGAGCACCCGGTCGGTGGGGACCGGGTTCGCCCTGGCCCCGGCCCCCATCCAGATGGGGATCGGCCGCTGCACCGGTTGTGGGTTCACGCCGGCGTAATCGACTTTGTGGTACCGGCCCTCGAAACTAACCACGTCTTTGGTCCAGAATTCCCGCAGCAGGTTTATCTGTTCCGCGTAGCGGCGGCCACGATTGCTGAAGTCCTGGTTCAGCGCTTCGTACTCGACGTGGTTCCAGCCCACGCCGACTCCCAGACGGAGCCGCCCGCCGGTGAGCAGGTCCACCTCGGCGGCCTGCTTGGCCACCAGGGCGGTCTGCCGCTGGCCCAAGATCAACACCGCCGTCACCAGTTCCAGCTTCGTTGTGATGCCGGCCAGGTAGCCGAAGAGCACGAAGGGCTCGTGGAACATGGACTCAGAGGTGTAGCTGCCCTGCCAATCGGCGTGGTGACTGGTGTCAGCCCCCAGGACGTGGTCATAGACCAGCATGTGGGAATAACCCAGCTCCTCGACGGCCTGCACGTAATCGCGCACCGCGGCCGGGTCGGCGCCGATCTCGGTTTGGGGAAACACAACCCCTGTTTTCATGGGACATCTCCAGTTGATCAATTGGCTAATTAGTCGTTGGCTGCCGAGGGCATGCTGGACGACGCTTGGGCCTTTTTCTATTAAAGAATTGGCTGATCAGTCGTTGGCTGCCGAGGGCATGCCAGACGACGCTTGGGCCTTCTCCTTGGCCCGGAAGTGGGGAATGACATGCTTGCCGAACATGGTCAGGGTGTTCATCACCTCTTCGTGGCTGGCCGGTCCGATGGCGGACAGCAAGAATATCTGCTCGATTCCCAAAGCCTCGTAACGCTCGAAGAAGTCGATGCATTGCTCGGGGGTGCCCACGCAGAAGGAAGTGCCCCGCTTCACGGTCTCGCTGGCGGTGGCGTCTCCTGGGTGCGGGCCGGCGGCCAACCTCATGTCCCGCTCGTAGTACCCCTGGTAATCGGGCGGCACGGTGGCCGGATCGACGCCCCGCCATACCAGGCGGGCGCGCTCCCGCTGTTGGTCCAGGTACCAGCCCACCAGTTCCGTGCCCCTGCCCTCGATCTCCTTGGGGTCTTCGTGGCAAAAGCCGGCGGTCATCAGGGCGTTGTGGTTGTTCACCAGTCCCCCGGTGGCTTTCGCGGTCTTCAGACACTTTTGATAGAGCTGGAGAACGTTGCCCACTTTATCGGGGCCGCCCTCGCTGCCGACCAGGGCGCCCAGCCCCAACTCGGCGGCGGTCCGGGTGGTTTCCTCGCTGGAACAGGCCGACCAGAGCGGCGGGTGGGGTTTTTGGATGGGCTTGGGAAGCACCTGCCGGGGAGGGATCTGGTAGTACTTACCCTCGTGGGAGACCACCTCTTCGGTCCAGATCTTGGGCAGGACCTGGGCGAACTCTTCCCACATCCCCCTGGTGTCTTCCAGGTTCGTCCCAAAGGGGGTTAACTGGTATGGATATCCGGTGCGGCCCAGGCCTACGTCCACCCGGCCGTGGCTGAGTATGTCCAGGGTGGCCATGCGGGCCGCGGTGTGCAATGGGTGATGGATCGGCGCCAACACCACACCGACGCCCAGGCGGATCCGCGAGGTGCGTTGGCTCACCGCGGCCAGGGTGAGGTCGGGTGCGCTGTTGTGGGACCATTCCGGGCGGAAATGGTGCTCTGAGAACCAAACGCTGTCGTAGCCCATCTCTTCGGCGTAGGCAATCTGGTCCAGGGCCTCCCAGATGCGCTTGGCTTCGCTGTCTTCGTTCCATGGTTTGGGGACTTGTATCTGGTAGAACAACCCGAACTTCATGAGGTCCTCTCTGTGGCCACGCCCGGCGGCGGAGCCGGAATCGTGGCGTCGATTAGCTTGAGGCCAGTAGACGCCATTATAAAGAGGAGATGGGGGCCGTCAATGCTGCGCCCGAGGCGCGATCGGCCAATGAAGGTCGGAATCAATGGGGATGGAGACGGGGCGCCGTGGCGGTCTCGGGGGTTAGGGGGCGGTATTTTCGGAGGGAATGGAGGTTAGGTATGAATCAAGCAGCTTCCTGAGGTTGGCATTGTCAGACCGGGATTCCCGCAAATCAATGTTCAGTTGGTCGATGGTTTCTTGGGCGATATCGTTGGCCTTCAGAGCCAAATCCAGATCGCGATTCAACGTGGCATTGTCTGAAACGAGCTCTGAATTCTTAGAGATTGTCGTACTGATGCTGGGGCCGTCGATCACCCGGTAGATGGTGGCGGCTACGGCGGCAATCAACACGATGACCCAGAGGCCAGCCAGGGTTAGGCCCACGTGCTTGAGGAGCAGAACTTTAACGTAATCTATGATTCTTGGGTCAAATGGCACCGAGATTATCCCGACCGGAGCGCTGAAATTCTTCCATAAATCGTCCCATTCGGGCACCTTGCCGTCAAGGCTATGATGTTGTCCGAAATTGTTAGATTGAAACTGCCCGAAAGGCATTTGGAAGGGCCCGGGAGAAAGCGCCGCCGAGGCTCGCGTCAGGAAAGTATTGGAGGAAACGGGCCTGGAGGTGCGGGTCACCAAACTGGTGGACATCTAGCGGTCCCCGAGGGACTTCTTTATCACAGGTGCCAGTGCGGCGGTGGCTCTTGGCCGGTTGGTAGCAGACGTATCTGCAGCGCGGTTACCATGAACGCCCGGCCGCAGTTGCGGCATCCCCATCTGCCGAAGGGATGGAAGCCCTCTCTGCGGTGTATCTCGGTGCTCTTGCACCTGGGACACGCTTTGACCTCGTAGGGGACTTCGTCGGGTTGGGAGGGTGTCGTCAATTCTGACCTTCTCGGTCTGATCTGCGTCTGGCACGCCGCTACGGAAGCGGCCCGAAACGCCGCTACGGAAGCGGCATGGAGATGCTGACCGAGTGCATCGGGAAGCGGGTCTTGTGGCCCTGCCCGGTCAAATCCTCCCACAACCTCAGGTCGTTGGGCCCAAAACTGTGGACCGTGCCGTCGGCGAGTTGGATATCGATCTGCCCGCTCAGCATGCTCATCCAGCGGCGGCGGGGAGCAGGGTGAAACTCCGAGAATTCGGTGGGTTCATTGACCTGGATGGAACTACCGGTGCAGTTTTTGAGGGTCTCTAATATGGGGTCGTCCAGTTGCAATTCTTCGATGACGCTCTTTCCGTCGTCTCCGGTGTACATCCGGTAGATGCCCATTATGGAGTCCTCCTGAAATTGGCATTATAGGATTGGGATTTGTTGGGTAAAAGATGGAGCCGGTGATGGGAATCGAACCCGCGACCTGCTGTTTACGAAACAGCTGCTCTGCCACTGAGCTACACCGGCCCGGCC
>CAYMZL010000073.1:0-4121 GCA_964394825.1 uncultured Dehalococcoidia bacterium
CCTGCAAGAACTGGTCGTCGGCGGCCCTGACGGCGTAGAAACGCCACCGCTGTTCTTCCGCCCCCACCTGCCGGGTCTCCACGGGGATGGTGGTGTACCCGCCGATGGACGTGATGTCTTCGCTGCGGAGGCCGGATTTGCCGTTGATGGCCAGACGGATATCGTCGATGGGCGTGTTGAAGTTGACCGTGGCCTGGATGTCCCAGCCGCCGGCCACCCGGCCGGAGTCGCCCACCACCGCGCTGAACGCCTCGGTAAGGATGGACATCACGATCAAGGTGAAGATGACCAAGGCGAACATGGCCAGGGTGAGGCCGGTCCGGAATTTGGCGGCCATGGGATAGGCCACGGCGGTTACCAGCACCGGCCGGAGCCTGCCGAAGGGACCGGTCACAAAGGTCAGCAACCTCAGCAGCAGGTCGGCGTTGTACATCACAGTCCAGACCGCCGCCGCCACCATGGCGATGCCGGAGATGAAGAACATCTCGATGCCGCCTTCGATCTCACCAAAGACGGTCCGCAACGCGCTGAAGGGAATGACCCAGAACACCAGGGTCACCACGCCCATGAAGGTGTAGGCGACGCGGTCTCCTACATCCGGCCGGAGCCCATTGCGATGGGCCAACGTCCGGATTGACAGGCCCACACCGATGATCACCAAGGTAACTCCGACGCGCAGGGGGGCCGCCTCGTCGGTTGAGGTGCCCAGCCAGGTGAACAGCACTCCCGCCACCACGGTCAACCAGCCGTGGCTCAGAGGTATCCACACCGCCTGTATCATGGCGCCGAAGAAACTCAATGGCGAGGTGACGGCAGCCCAGGCCGCGCCGAGCAACAGGCCCTTCCCGCGGTTGATGTCCAGGGTGGCCAGGGCCCACAGGCCGGTCCCGGCCAGCACGGCCGGACGGCCGAACGCCCGGAGCGGGGCCAGCAAACGGTCCCGGAAAGGAGTCTGAGACTGCTGGACCGGCGGCGGCAGTCCGCGGACCGCCGCCACGATATTCATCCGGCTAACCCGGTAGGCGGAGAAGCCAACGGTGCCCAACGTGATCACCATGCCCAGACAGTAGGCGACCACGGCGCTTCTGATCTCGAAGTGGGCGAACAAGCTGAAGTTTTCCGACGCGCCGGTGCCGCCGCTCTGGAGGATCCGGTTGGCCACGAAGATGATCACGGCGCTGGCGCCCAACCCCAGCGCCACCCCCACAGCGCCCGAGACCAGGGAATAGGCCGTTCCCTCGAAGATGAACATCTGCACCAGGTGCCGCCGTTTGGCCCCCACGGCCCGGGCCATGCCCATCTCCGAGCGCCGGGCCGCCGCGAGCATCACGAAGATGAGGAAGATCAGCAGCACGCCGACCATGATGGAGAACAGACCCATGACGATGAAGATGCTGGTCACGCCGGAGCCGGCCCGATCGGCCGCGTCCAGGATCCGTTTCTTGATGTCCAAAACCCGGAACTCGGCCAGGCTGGCGAACAGGGTGCTGGCCTGACTTTCCACGCCGTCAAGTCGGGCGAGGCTCACCGCGTTCAACACCTCTTCCTGGACGTCTTCATCGGCTAGGGCTCGGATAAAACTGTCGGTCAACCGACTTTCTCTCAGTCCCTGAGCTAGCGCCTTCAGGTCGGCGGCCGACTCCTGGTCCAAAGAAAGCGCCAGCAGGTCCAGTTCCTCCAGGACTTCCTCCCGGTTGAGCAGGGTCTTGAGCTGCCCGGCGATGGCCCGGTCGGTGAAGAGCACTCTCAGGGCATCGGTGACCTCGTCGCTGAATTCGACGCCGCCGAAAACTCCACCCAGGTTGGAAACGGCCATCGAGTTGATCAGGCCTTCCCGTCCGAACATCTCCTGGGCCCGGTCCAAACGGACCAGCAACGTCGGTCCGTCTCCGGCCAGTCCGCCGCTGTCCACCACGCCCTGGACCCGGAACGCCACGCTGGAGCCGGCAACGAAGGCCACCAACTCGTCGCCGATGACGGCGTCCAGCTCATCGGCCGCCTCCTCGTTGATCAGGGCGCCATCGTGCCCCAGAGTCTCCAGCCGGGCCTCTTGACCGTCAAGCAGATGGAAGCGGCCAAATCCCTCCAGAGTGTTGGGGTCGACCCCCACGATCCGCATCTGCCCCTCGCTCAAGGAAGTCCGCGTATTCACGGTGGGAGCGGACTCGCCGATGCTGGGGGCCAGGCCGTCGATGGATTCAAGGCCGGACTCCGGGCGGGTCAGTTCCACCTTGAGTTGTTCGTAGCGTTGGAAGGGGAAGTAGTTTGCGCTGCCGATGGTGTCGGACTCTGAGGCGCGGGCCGAAATGATGATCTCGTCGATGGTACCCAGGCGGTCGATGGCGTTCTTGCGGATCGAGTAGGTGATGGAATCGCCGGTACCGAAGGCGGCGGCCATGATCAGGGTGCTCATCATGATGCCCACGATGATGAGGGCGGTCTGGGACTTGCGGCGGGGGATGTTGCGCAGTCCCAACTTGAGCATGACCGGGTTGCGCCAGGCCATGTAGGCCACGATGGCGATCAACGGCAGAAAAACGGCCAACAAGACGGCCATTATGGTATTCATGGGGACGCCGAACAGTTCTTCCATATTTGTCCTGGCGCTTGCCTGACGCTTGCCCGACGGGTGTTTGCCTCTGGGCGCTAGTTTCCCGAAGCCCGGCCGTTGCCGTCGTCCATGATCGCACCGTCCCGCATGAGGACGATGCGGTGAGCCCGGTTGCCCACATCAATCGAGTGGGTCACAAGCACGAAACTCTGGCCGTTGTCGGCGTTGAGGCGGCACATCAGGTCCATGATCTCGCCCGCCGTCTCGCTGTCCAGGTCGCCGGTGGGTTCGTCGGCCCAAACGATGGACGGTTGGTTGACCAGGGCCCGGGCGATGGTCACCCGCTGGCGCTGCCCGCCCGAGAGCTCGCCGGGTAGATGCTGGGCCCGGTCGGTCAATCCCACCAGGTCCAACAACTCCATGGACTTCTTGCGGGATTCCACCGGCTTGGTCCCCGACACCAATAGCGGCAGTTCCACGTTCTCCACCGCGGACAGCACGGGAAGCAGGTTGTAGAGCTGGAAAACGAACCCCATGCGGCGGGCCCGGTAGTCGCTGCGCTCGTCGTCGGGCAGGTCGTGGAGCACCACCCCGTCGATCACCACCTGACCTGAGTCGATCTCGTCCAGACCGGAGAGACAGTTCAGCATGGTGGTCTTGCCGCAGCCGCTGGGGCCCATGATGGCGACCATCTCGCCGCGTTCCACGGTCAGGTCTACACCCCGTAGGGCCTTCACTTTGAGGGCGCCGGTGTCGTAGGTCTTATGGATTCCGGTGGCGGTGATTATGGGATCGAGCATCTTTTCGCAGATGAGGACGCTAACCGCGGCCCTTGCCTGCGGTTTACTCCAGACCAGTATATCTGAATACACCGCCAAAGGCGGGTTTTCGGGATGCCGGTATCCTACTTGGCATCGGTTTGGCCCGCTAGAGGGGTCCGTTTATCCTGGCCTTCACCTGTTCCAGCCACCACCACATGCGGCTCCAGACCAACCTTCTTTCCCTGTCAGCCAACCGGCGGCCCGCATGCTCCCGCACGGTGGCCACCGCCTGCCCCGCCAGAAATCCCCAGGCGCCCGGCTCACCCTTCAACCAGCCGACCACCTTGTCCTGGTTGCCCTTGACCACATCCGCCAATATGGGATCGACCGCATCGTTCGTTACCGGGAAGCTCTCTACCATAAGACGTTATATCAACCACCGGACCCGGAAAGCAGCCCAAATCAATGGGGCAGCCGTGGACCGATGGCAATCTCGGATTTGGTATCACCAGGGCGGCTGGTTTTATCCGCCGCCGACGGGACGCACGATCTCGAGTACGTCGCCATCTTTCAATGTCAAACTGGCGAACAGCTCCTTCTTGACCACTTCGCCGTTGTATCCAACCGCCACGAACTGTAGGTTGAATCCGAATGACGCCAGATAGGTCTCAAGGTCCACGCTGGCTTCTATGGGCCGGGGTTTCCCGTTTACCATCAGGTTAATCATGTCTTCTCTCGGCCTCCATTTCCCACACCCGCCGGACCTTCGTGAATGCGCCAGGCTTCGCAGATAGCTTCCTTCAACCGCG
>CAYMZL010000073.1:4221-8320 GCA_964394825.1 uncultured Dehalococcoidia bacterium
CCCGCCGGACCTTCGTGAATGCGCCAGGCTTCGCAGATAGCTTCCTTCAACCGCGCGGAGGCGGCTTTCGGGTCTGACGCCGCCAGGATATTGGTGATCACCGCCACCCCGGACGCTCCGGCTTCGATCACCTGGGGCGCATTCTCCGGAGTGATTCCACCGATGCCGATCAGCGGCAACCGGGAACTCCCGGATATCCGGCGCATCAGGTCCGGGCCCGCCGGCACTTCGCCGGGATGGGAACGGGAGGCGAACATCGCGCCAACGACCAGAAAGTCAGCCCCGTCGGCCTCCGCCCGAATCGCCGACGTTTCCGAATGGACCGACCGGCCGATCAGGATTCCCCTGCCGACGGTCTTTCGCGCGGCGCTCACCGGCAGCGCGTCCTCTCCCAATTGGATTCCGTGAGCCCCGGCGGCCAGGGCCACGTCGGCCCTTTCGTTCACAATCAGCTTCGCCCGCCCGGCGATGGCCGCCAAGATTGACGCGGCCAGTTCCAGCAATTCGCCGCTCGAAAGGTCCTTCTCCCTTAACTGCACCAGGTCAACTCCACCATCCACCGCCTGCGACACACGCTCGATCAAGTCGCCCAGGCCGCCCTTGATCACCGTGCGGTCGGTCACCAAACACAGGCACGGCTTGGGCAGGATAGGTGTCACGGTTCCTAACTGCTGGCCGGCACCGGTTGGGGAACGTCGGTGGTGGGACTGCTGGCGATGGCTTCGCGGCGCACCCCGATACGGCCGGCGAGATAGGCATTCCGACCGGCCTGCACGCCCTGCTTGAACGCCTCGCCCATCAGCGCCGGGTCTTCGGCCTGGGCGATGGCGGTGTTCACCAAGACCGCGGCAGCGCCCAGTTCCAGCGCCTGGGCGGCGTCGGAGGGCACGGCCAAGCCCGCGTCCACGATCACCGGGACGGTGGCCTGCTCGATGATGATCTTGATCTCTTCGATGGTATGGATCCCCTGGCCCGAACCGATGGCCGACCCCAGCGGCATCACGGTCACGCAGCCCGCCTCCTCCAGGTTCTTGGCCAGGGTCGGGTCGGCGTGGATGTAGGGCAGTACCTTGAATCCCTCTTCCACCAAACGGCGCGCCGCTTCCAGAGTGGCGGCGCCGTCGGGGAACAGATACTTGGGGTCTGGAATGACCTCCAGTTTCACGAAGTCGGTCTTTCCCACCTCCCGGCCCAGCCGGGCGACGAACATGGCCTCTTCGACCGTGGCGCAACCCGCCGTGTTGGGCAGGATCTGGTACTTGTTCCAGTCTATGTAGTCCAGCAGGGTCTTGCTGGTGGGGTCGTCCAGGTCCAGGCGGCGGATCGCCACCGTGATCATCTCGGTACCGGAGGCCTCGACCGCCGCCACCATTTCTTCCATGGTGCGGTACCGGCCCGTTCCCACAATGAGCCGGGAGTTGAAGGACTTTCCGCCGATGATTAGCTCGTCGGACATCTGGTCAATTCTCCTTTCGGGAGTAATAAAAAAAGCCGCCAGGTATTTAGCCTGGAGGCTGCTTTGTAAGTCTGCTGTTGCGTCTAATCCCTGCGCCAGTATTACCTGGGTCAGGTACAGACGGTCGGCGGCGATCTTGGCCGCCCTCTCAGCCTGGCTTACCCAAGCTCCCGCCAGAACGTATCTACCGTCCTGTTACGGAAAAAGCTTATCACCGGCCCTGAGGGGTGTCAACGAAGCCAGAGCGGCTTGTAAACCGGAAAGCTGACTCCGCGATTTTGGCGCGAAATCCGGCTGAGTATGTGTGATTGCCGTCACGGTCTTCCCTTCTGACATTGATTTACCATGACCCTGAGCCGATGATATGGATAGCGGTCCTTCCATCGCGGGAAGGGCTTCGGACCCATAAGCGCCTAGGAGGCAACATGGTAAAGGGTACCTTATCCCCCAAGGAAGCCGCCGCAGGTACTTTCAAAAAATGGAAAGCCGCGCTGCTCCTGGGAGCCGGCCTTCTTTTGGCTGTTGCCTGCACCACCACGGTCCCCGTGGAGGACGACACCGTCACCCAACCGTCTGCGGTAAGCACCACACCGGCGCCGGAGAGCGGCGACACCCCGGCCCCGGTTGAACAACCAACGGCGGTTGACAGCGGAACGACCAGCACCACCGAGTCTGCAACCGCCCGCAGACCGCTGCCGAACAATGGAGATAGCTCGGACCGCCGCATCCCCGATACGCCGGTCCCCGAAGCAACTCAACTGTTGCCTAAAAACACCGTGGCCTTGGTCTTGGCGGTCAAGGGCGGCAGCACTTCCAGCACGCTCAAGACCATCGTCAACGACTCCAGAACCGGCGCGATGTTGGGGACCAAGTTCATCCAACTGGAAAGCACCTCCAAATCCGTGGTCCTCTATCTTCCCGAAAGCGGTGAGGCCACCGTAATCAACTCCTATTCTTCCCCCAGCTACGCGCCCCATTTCAAGCGGCCCTACACCGTGGACGGCCGTCTGTACATTTCCAACAAATACACCAACGGGGGAAAGCTGAGCATCACCGAATATGACACCGGAACCCTGGGCCGCAAAGCGGAATGGGCCACCCAGAAGGATGGACTCGACCCCGGATATGCCGTGGCCGGCGGCCAGGTGTATTTCAAAACCGGCAGCACGCAGCAGTGGTCGATGTCCAGGGGTTTCTACGATGCCCCAGGAGACTACATCAGGTCTTCATTCAATGACGGTTTGGCGACCAGTGAGATGGAGCGGCCCGAGTTCGGATTCAGCCTGGTTTCCGGCGGCGAGACTCTTTATGGAGCCAGACTTCCCAGCGAGAGCGACCCCCTCACGGGTGTGTTCACGGTGAACCCGGAGACCGGCCAACCGGCTGACAGTTACATCACCGCCTTCGAGATTCAGGACTGGGACGACTATCTGCCCACCAGTTGGCAAAGCGTGGTCATCGCGGACGGCACGGCCTATTGGGCAGGATTCCTCAATGGCCCGGCCACCCACTCCGTGGAGATATTGGCCGCCGATCTCACGGACCCGGACGTTTTCACCGTATACGAATTCGACATGCCGCCTTTCGAAAAGGAGATCACTGGGTTTTATTCGACCATAGACGCGGACGGCGGTTACGTATTGATCAGGCCCTCCTACGAGGGGGGAGACCGGTCCATGGTGTTGATTTACGACACCGCGACCGAGACCGCCGAACTGTTTGACACGGGCTTCAACATCACCGACGTTCAGTTGATTTTTATCGATTGACGGCGGAAAGGATAGCCGGAATAACACCGGCCGGTTAGAGTTGGAACTCTTTAACGTCCGGAGATATGGTTAATCTGGCCCCGGTGAGTTGCTGCACCTCTTCAGGTGTCCAACCCGGGGCCACTTCTTTCAGAGTCAGACCCACGCCGTCGCACTCGATGACCGCCAGGTCGGTGACGATGAGGTAAACGCACCCCTTGCTGGTTAGCGGGAAGGTGCATTCTTCGACTATCTTGGGCTGGCCCTCCCGGTCGGTGTGCTCCATGGCGACGATGACCCCGCTGGCCCCGGTGGCCAGGTCCATGGCGCCGCCCACGTTGCCCACACCCCGCTGGGGGAGCATCCAGTTGGCCAGGTCGCCGGTGGCCGACACCTGGTGGGAGCCGAGGACCGTCACGTCGACATGACCGCCCCGGATCATTGCGAAGGCCACCGCCGAATCGAAGAAAGACATCCCGCCGACGCTCTGGAGGTACTGGCCTCCGGCGTTGATCAGGTCGATATCCTCATCGCCCTCTTCCCCCGCTTCGACAACGGGCCCGCAATTGAGGATGCCGCTTTCGCTGTGGTAAAAGACCGTCCGGTCCTCGGGCACAAAGCTGGAGACCAAGGTGGGGATACCGATGCCCAGGTTCACGTACGACCCGTCGGGCAGCTCCTTGGCCACTCGCATGGCGACGATCTCCCTGGGCAGGCGCTCTTTATCGGCTAACGATGTCATCGGTTGGACCTGTTTCTAGAATAATGCCCACCCAATCACAGGTAGGCGGCCTTTCCTCAAAATTAAATTAGCCCGTGCATTGATCCATGGTCGCCACCCTCTGTCACCCTGATCCTTCCGCGGAAGGAGAAGGGTCTCTTTGTTCTCGGTCAG
>CAYMZL010000074.1:0-8317 GCA_964394825.1 uncultured Dehalococcoidia bacterium
GAGACCTGACCGGTGGGCCCACCTAACTAAGCCACCTACGATGGGGCGGACCTACTTGGGGTAACTGCTTCTCGCCATCGAGAACAGGAAAAGGCCCACGAGCCCAACCCACGCACCGTCCACCGGTTCGAAGAAAACCGCCAGCGCGACCCCACCCAAGACCATGGCCCCGCCCACGGCCTGGCCCATCCCCGCCGATATCTGGGTCGCCCGGCGGTGACTTCCGGTCATTCCCCAGATCCCGGCCCGCAGCAGGCGGCCCCCATCCAAGGGATAGCCGGGCACCAGGTTGAACACCCCCAGGCTCAGGTTGGTCCAGGCCAGAAGCAGCAGAATCACTTCAAGAGCGGAATGGCCTCGGCCCAGCAGATACCAGGCCCCACCGAAGATGGCCGCCAGCAGGATGCTGCTCAGGGGGCCCACCAGGGCTACGGTGAACTCGGTGATGGGCCGCTGGGGCTCCCGCTCCAGCCGGGAGACACCGCCAAATATAAATAGCGTGATGCCGCGGACCGGAATCCCCTTGCTCAAGGCCATGACACTGTGGCTAAGTTCGTGGGCCAGGACCGACAGGAAAAACAGGACCACGGTGACCATGGCCACCGACCACCGTTGGGCCACCGGCCAGCGGAGTCTGGCGTCTTCAAACTGGCCGGCAAGCAAGATGGTCAGCAGAAGAAAAACGAACACCCAACTGAAGTGGACTTCGATCGGGATGCCGAAAACCCGGCCTATGCGCAGCGATGCACCCATTGATCCATCACCCGGAACCAGTGGTCCGGCCGTCTAATATCCAATTGGTCCTGTGTAGTCAGCATCTCACATCAACCGGTGAGACCGCCATACCCGCCGGTGCGATCATTGGTTATCAAGCCTGGACTACCGGCCTTGCCGGTTCCCGCAGGCGTAAGCCACCAGCTTGTAGACCAATTTCGCGGCGGTGTAGGAGCAGGCTGGCGGCCCGTCGGCCGGCGCCAGTTCGCAAACATCGAACCCAACGATGCGGCGGGACTCGGCCACCTCGCCCAGCAAAGACACCAGTTGATGCCAGGCCATTCCCCCTGGTTCCGGCGTGCCCACCGCGGGCATCAAGGCCGGGTCCAGCACGTCCAGGTCCACGCTCACGTACACCGTGTCGCTCAGGCTGTCCAGAACGCCTTCGGGCGAGCTTCGGTTGGAGTTGGGGTCCCAATACCACACCGGCACGTTGTTATTCCGGATGAAGTCGTGCTCTTCCTGGCACAGGCTGCGCACGCCGGCCAGCGATATGGGGCAACACTCATGGACCCGCCGGGCGGCGGAGGCGTGGCCGAAGGGAGTGCCCATGTACTCGTCGCGCAGGTCGGCGTGGGCGTCCAGATACAACACTGAAAGAGAGGGATAGGCGTCGATATGGGCCTGGACCGAACCGATGGTGATCGAGTGCTCTCCGCCCAGCAGTCCCACGGTCTTTCCCGTATCCAGATAGGTCGTCACCGCGTCCCTGACCCGCCCGGTCATCGGGCCGGGGCCGGCCATGTGGGGCTCCAAAGCGCCGGTGGTGTGGATGCCGATCTCCGAGACATCCAGTTCAAGCTCGAAGTCGTAATCCTCTAGACCATGAGACGCCTTAATAATGGCCTCTGGGCCATCCCGGGAGCCGCTCCGGAAGGAGGTTGTGCTGTCGTAAGGGACGGGAATGAGGACCACCTGAGCGGCGTCAAGGGAGGATTGTTCCTGGGGCAAGGCGAGGAAGTTGTGGGGGATCAAAGGCGAGGCGGAGTCTGGCCCAGCTTCGGACCCTGGCCTGGTTTCAGGCACGGTGGTGGCCCGGTCCTCCGGCCTCGATGGCGGCGCGCTGCTGTTGCGCCTCGGCCAGGCCCTGGCGCTCATCCAGCCATTCCAGACCCCGCTCCAAGAGCCAGGTCTTGACCTCTCCCAGGCCAAACAGGTCTCTCACGTCTTCCAGAGCCCGCTCGTGATCGAAGGGCCGGCAGGAGAAGATGTCGATGTTGATGTAGTCTTTGCGCGGAAATGTGTGGATGCTGATGTGGCTCTCGGCGATTATCACGAACCCGGAGACGCCGGAGTCCTCGCTCTTGGGCGCATCGTATCTCAGCACCTTGGGTTCGGTGATGCGGGTCATGCCCAAGGAATCGGGGTACTGGTACAAGAAATCGCGGACCAGGTCCTCGTCCCACATCTTGTCGATATCCCCGCCGTAGCCGTCGATAACCAGATGCATCCAACCTCCAGGTAAATACGCCATGGATAGCCTAAATAACGAATTCGTGCTCCTTGGCAAATACAGTTGTATAGAATATCATCACTTGTGGTCAAGCACAATTAGGCGAAATTCGGCCCGCTTAGGCGGGCCCGGTGACGGGAAATAGTTTGCAGCCGGATATGATTCAGGCCGAGGGCCTGACCCACTACTACGGTCCCTATCCCGCGATTCAGGACGTCAGTTTCGGCGTAAGAAAGGGCGAGATACTAGGGTTTCTAGGCCCCAACGGCGCTGGAAAGACCACCACCATGCGTATCATCACCGGCTTCCTGCCTCCTACCCGAGGCACGGTGACCCTGGACGGCTACGACGTGGTGGAACAATCCCTGGAGGCCCGCCGCCGGGTGGGGTATCTGCCGGAGACCGTGCCGCTGTACACCGATATGTCGGTTACCAGCTATCTCAAGTACATGGGCACGTTGCGAGGCATGCCTCCCAGGGCCATCAAGGCGCGCCTGAACGACGTGGTGGACGTGTGCCGGCTGGGCGACTACCGCAAGACCCAGATAGGTAAACTCTCCAAGGGGTTCCGGCAGCGCGTGGGCATCGCCCAGGCCATCCTCCACGAACCCCAAGTCCTGGTGCTGGACGAGCCCACCATCGGCATCGATCCCATCCAGGTGGTGGAGACCCGCAAGTTGATCCAAGAACTGGGCCGCGACCAGACCGTGGTGCTGAGCAGCCACATCCTCCCCGAAGTCAGCATGATCTGCGACCGGGTCTTAATCATCAACGAAGGCCGCATCGTGGCCGAAGACACTCCCAAGAACCTGGCTGAAGGGCTGCAGGGGGTGGACCGTCTTGAGGTGGAGGTCGGCGGGCCGGCCGCAGAGGTGCTTCCGGTCCTCAAAGCCATAAAGGGCGTGAGCAACGTCGCCCACGTCAACGAAAACGGCCGCCATACCTACACCATCCAGGCTCAAGCCGGACAAGACCTGCGGGACGAAATCTCCCAGGTGATTATCCGCAACGGCTGGAGCCTGCGTAGCCTGCAGCTGGTTGGAATGAGCCTGGAGGAGATCTTCCTCCGCCTCACCACCCATGAGGAGTTATAGGCATGCGGACGGTCCAGGCAGTAGCCTGGAAAGAGATTCAGATCTATTTCAGCAGCCCAACGGCCTACATCGTAGGCCTGATCTTTCTGGCGTTAACCGGTTTCTTCTTCACCCAGGACCTGGGCGACCCCTTCCCGGAAGCCACTCTAGCGCCGTTCTTTGACGGCGCCATCATCGTGTTCGTCTTGTTGGCCCCGGCCCTCACCATGCGGCTCTTGGCCGAAGAGAGCAAGCTTGGCACCATAGAGTTGCTGTTGACCTCGCCGGTGCGCGACTGGGAGATTATCATCGGGAAATACGTGGCCAGCCTGGTGTTCTTTCTGGCGTTGGTGGCCCTGTCCTTCTTCTACGCCGTACTGCTCTTTGTCTACGCCAGCCCTGACCCCGGCCCCATCTACGCCGGCTATCTGGGCCTGATCCTATACGGTTCGGCCGCCTTGGCGGTCGGATTGCTGACCTCCACCATGACCAATAACCAGATAGTGTCCGCAGTGGTCGCCATGGGCATCCTGCTGGCCATGTTCTTCGCCGACCGGGCCTTCGGCGCCGTCGGCGGCCTCGCCGGCGAGATCATCGGCGAGATGGGCCTGCGCGGTCACTTCGACGACTTTGCGCGCGGCGTGATCGACACCACGAACATCGTCTACTTCGTGAGCGTCATCGCTTTCTTCTTGTTCTTGTCCATCCGCACCCTGGAATCCCGCAGGTGGCGCTAGTATGACCAGTTCCTCTGACCGGGAGCCAGGCCAGGAACCGGAGGACCAACGCCCAGGAGACTGGCGCCGGCGCCGGCGGTCCGAGCGCACTAGCCCCGAGGCTGAAATCCCAGAGCCCCAAGCTGAAGCCACGGATGAAGTTCTCTCCCAGCCGCTGATCACCTTTTTCGAGCCGGCCATGGACTGGATCGGCGGCTACGGCGGGCCCCTGGTGTTTTCCGGCATCATCGGCCTGGTCACCGGGGTCGTCGTGGTGGCCTTCATCAGTTCCATGCGCCTCTACGGCTTCATAGACATCATCATTGGGGCGGTGCTGCTGGGCCTGGTCGCGGCCGTGTTCTTCAGCAACGTCCTGGCCACCTTCCTCAGCCGCACCGGCCGCTACGGGTTCAACACACTGATACTGGTGAGCGCGTTCACCGGAATCATCGTGGTGGCCAACGTTTTGTCATTTGAGAACAAGACCCGGATGGACGTGACCGCGACCAACCAGTTCAGCTTGGCCAACCGCACCAAAGACGTGCTCAGCAACCTGACCGAGGACGTGCGCGCCACCGCTTTCTACAAAGACGAGGATGACACCGACTCCGGCGGTCTGGCCGAGCGGCGCAACAAGGTGCTGAACACCCTGGAGGAGTTCGACTCCAGGTCCAGCAAGTTTTCCTACCGCGTTATTGACCCCGATCTGAAACCAGAGGTGGTGAGCAAATACTTCGGCGCTCGGCCCACCAGTTTCGTCACCGAGATAGTGGTGGTTGAGGGCATGGAAAGCGGGCGGTTCGACGTACTGCGGCCCACCGACGCCAACTACACCAAATTGGAGCAGGACCTGGTCACCAGCACCCTGGTGGCCACCGGCAGCGAGAAGAAAAAGGTCTACTTCCTCTCCGGCCACGGAGAGCGTGACATAGACCGGACCGCCTCCGACGGCTACGCAGCCGTGCGTTCGGGGCTGGAGGGAGACAACTATCAGGTACTAAATCTGATATGGAGTTCCACTGAAGTAGATGTGGAAGTGCCCATCGACGCCGCTCTGGTGGTGATCGCCGGACCAACATCCAGCCTGCCGGAAGCCCACGAAGAGGCCCTCGACCGGTATCTGGAGGGCGTCCGGTCAGACGGCACACTCCGCAGAGAACACGGCCGGATGATCTTCCTGGCCGAACCCGACTCACCGGTGTCGTTTCGGAATTTCTTCGCCGATTGGGGCGTGCTGATCTCCACCGGGTACATCCGGGACGTGGGAAGTTCGGTGCCGGGTCTGCCCCAGACCCTGACCCTGCAGAGTTTCAACCCAGATGCGCCATTGGAGATAACGCTGCCCAAGGGTGAGCGGCTCCAAGATGTGTTCATGCCGGGCGCCACGGCCATCGCCCTATTTCAGGACGACCTGCGCTCCACCTTGCCGCTGGCGGTCACGTCCGCCAACAGCTATCTGATCACCGAGCCTGACCGGACCGAGCCCATCATCGGCGCCGGGTCCGATTCCGACCAGCTTGGCCCCTTCATCCCTGCGGTCCTGGTACGCTCGGTCGGACAGGTGGGCTCCCAACCGCCGACTTCCAACCCGCAACCGTCCGAGATCTCCGACATCATCGTTTTCGGCGATTCCGATTTTCTGTCCAACAGCTCCTATAATCAGGGCGGCGGGGCCGACCTATTCTTGAATTCGGCCAACTTCCTGGTCGGCGACTTCTCCCTGGTATCCATCCGTCCCAAGGTATTCGCCTTTCGGGAGTTCAACCTGGACGCCAACGAATACGACTTCGTCCGGTTCTCGTCCTGGTTGTTCCTTCCGGGGCTCATGGGACTGATGGCCGCCCTGGTCTGGTGGGTGCGGCGGTAGGCCCATGATGAAACGGGACGACCCGGGCATCCGGCCTTACCCGGCCCACTCTTTCCACAGGTCCAATCTATGAATTTGCGACTCTCAATCTTATTGGTGGTGGTGCTGGTAATCTTCGGCGGCACCTTCCTGGTCCTCAGATTCACCGACTCCAACGATCGGGGCGATCCCAGGATCTGGTTGTACCGGATCAACGAGGGGAGCATCGTCAGATTTGAAGTGGTGCACGATGGGGAAGCGGTCAACTACTACCGGAACCCGGCCGGTCGGACCTGGTACATCGAAGGCAACCCGGACATCCCCGTTTTCCAGCAGCGGTGGGGCGGCACCCCGCTACTGCTCAGCGGGCCTGGGGTGACCCGGCCGCTGTCCGATACCATCGACAACCCCGCCGAATTTGGACTGGACCCTCCGGAGACCTCGGTGACGGTAATCGACCGGTCCGGCAACGAGGTGGAGTTCCACCTGGGCATCCCCACGCCCGACAACCAGAACCAATACGCCCGTTTGGTGGACGACGACACCCTGTTCACGGTGTCCATCGAGTGGGCCCAGGTGGTGAACCGCCTGGCCATCGACCCTCCGGTGGGACGGCTCTACGACATCGACCTGCGGTCGGTGTTGTTGGTTCAGTTCTTCCGCGGCGATGACATCACCCGTTATGTGATCGAAGACGGCACTGGAAGGTGGTTCCTGGACGGCGATACACCCAAGCCCGTGGACCCCGACGCTTGGGCCGAGTCTTTGTTAATGTTGATTAGCCCCAGGATGGACCAGATCATCGCCTACGATATCGACGACCCAACCCTTTATGGATTGGAGCCGCCGGACACCGTCGTCGTGATAGTCAGGCAGGGCGGTCAAGCAGCGATAGAGTTCCACATCGGCGACGTAACGCCCGACGGCAACCACCGCTACGTTTCGGTGAAAGCAGGCAGTTTACAGAGCGAGGACACCAACCTCTACGGGGTGCTAACGTCCCGCATCGACCAGATCATCGCCTTGGCCACCGACCCGGTGCTGGAGGGCGAGGCCAGCGCCACGCCCCAGAGCTGACACCGAATCAGCAGGGGCACTTAGCCGGCGCCCCTCGGAGGATATTTGAAAGCAGAGATCATGGGCATCGGCACCGAGCTGTTGATGGGGGAGTTGACCGACACCAACTCCTCTTGGATCGCCAGCCGGCTGCCCCCTTTGGGCATACAACTCCAATGGGTCTCCATCATCGGCGACGACCTCCCCAATCTGACGGAGGCCTTCAAGCGCGGGATGGAACGCTCGGACATCATCTTCACCACCGGTGGACTCGGCCCCACCCAAGACGACCTGACCAGGGAAGCCATCGCCGAGGCCTTGGGCGAAACCCCCACCATTCAACAAGAAGTGGTTGACAACCTGGAGCGTTACTTCGCCGCCCGCGGCACGCCCATGCCCCAACACAACATCAAACAGGCCAATCTGATCCCCTCTGCCCGGTTCGTGCCCAACCGCAACGGCACCGCCCCCGGCTGGTGGGTGGAGCGGGACGGCAAGATAATCATCTGCATGCCCGGCCCCCCGATCGAGAACCAATCCATGTGGGAGGAGCAGGTCGAGCCCCAATTGGCCGAGATGATCGCAGACGAAGTGACGATCACCCGCAACATCAAGACGCTGGGAATGTCCGAAGGCGCCGTGGATGAGATAATCTCCGAGTTTTTCGGCATTGACAACCCCTACCTGGGCATCTACTCCAAGGCCGACGGCATCCACCTGCGGGTTATCGCCCGGGCCAAGAACAGCGAGTCCGCCCGGGCCATGATCGCGCCGGTGGAGCAGGCCATCCACGACCGGTTGGGCGAGTACATCTGGGGCTACGACGATGAGACCCCGGAGCAGGCGGCGGGCAGGTCCCTCCTAGAAAAGGGTCTGAGCGTGGCCGTGATGGAGATGTGCACCGGCGGCGCTCTGACCAATAGCATCACGGACGTTCCCGATAGCATTAGCTACTTCAAGGGCGGGACGGTGGCCTCCGACGGCGCCGCCCTCAGCGCCAGCGGAGTCCCCGCCGAGGTCATGGAAAAACATGGAGTGGTGAGCCAGCAAACGGCCAACGCCATGGCCGAGACGGTACGCCGCAACCTCAACGCCGACCTGGGGGTCGGGATAACCGGAGTGCCCGGTCCCGGCGAGTTTGAAGGGAAACCCTTGGGACTCGCCTACATCTCCGTCACCAACGGCAAACAGACCCGCGAGATGGAGATGCGCCTGCCACCCCGGCGGGTGACCATCAAGCGCCGGGTCCCGAACCAAGCGCTGATAGAACTCCGCCGTTTGGTGGAAGAGACCGGCTAGGGCCATCGGCGCGCCTTCCGGCGCAGGCCGGAATGACGAAGACCGAAACATGAGTCATCCCGGAGTTTGCCGGGTGGTGTCGGAAAACGTGATGGCGTGC